>JALZAE010000058.1 GCA_030948535.1 Gemmatimonadota bacterium
AAGTAGGAGCGGGCCCTCGGATGAGACTGCGTCAAGTAGATCAGCAATGGCGCGCCGCAAGCTGGCTGCGCGCAGCTCAGGGTCGGACGGCTCGGCAAGGCCGTCGTCGGGCGGACGGTGGTCAGTAAGCCGCTTCAAGTACTGCATGGTCTCGGGCGCACATCCTAGAGCGCCGGGCATGCCCAATAGCTGCGGCACCATGTCGACAAAGAGCGACATCGTCCGCGACTCATCGTGCGACTGGCACTTGGTTTTCACGACACGCGCGCCGCGAAACTCAGCTGCCTTCGCGAACTCCATCACCAGGCGAGTCTTGCCAATCCCGGGCTCGCCCCAGACCAAGTGCGCCGAGCCCTCTCCAGTCATCGCCGCGTCGAGCGCGCGATTCAGCGTGCCGAATTCCTCTTCTCGCCCCACGAATGGCGTCTGTCCGACGTAGAGCGGCCGCTCCATCGGACGCGACTCCGAGATGCGCCGCTTGAGCAGCGTCGCCGGCAGCCGAATCTCGCGCGCATCCGGCCCAATCTCCTTCAAGTATCGATCGAGCACGGTAAGCGCAAACGACTTGCTGCCGTGCATTGCCGCCGCTTCGGCAAGGGACAACGTCGCTTCTTCATTGAGCGGGTCAATTGCTAGGCAGTGTTTCGCGAGCGTCTCGACGTCGCCCCACTCGTGCCGCGTCCGCCGCGCGGCGATCGCCGCGACCAACACCCGCCGCGCCGCCGAGTTCGCGATGTCGCGCCGGCGCTCAAGCCACTCGGTGAATCGCTCTGAGAACGCCGGCGCATACCCAGGCAAGAATCCCCCAACCACTATCTCCGCCAGCGCCTCGACATCCTCCTCGCCGCGCGCAGTCCCCACGGTCAACGCGTCGACATCCGACGCGCCCTCAACCGCGATGTGCGCTCGGTCTCCGTTCGGCGGGCTGATGCTCAAGCCGAGCGCTTTCAACCGATAAACGGCCTGCCGCAAGCAGTGTCCGCGCTTCCGCTCGTCCGTCGTTGGCCAGAGCAGTTGCTCGAGCTCGTCGCGGTTCACGGACCGATGCCGCTCCATCAGCAAATACAGCGCGACCGCGAAGAGCACGCCCGCATCGGGCACGATGCGCCCGCTGTCCGTCTCCACCACGCACTGGCCGAAACTCCGCAACCGAATCATCGGGCCCCCGTCATCTTCGTCGGCGATCGCGCCTCATCGCGCGCGTTCAACTCTACACGCTGCGTCAGCAGTGCGTCACACTAGTGTCGTTAGGTTCAGCTAATCAGCTGGCGCCGGTGCTTCCCACGCCGCCGCTGCGCGTCGTCACTGCGACGATGCCGCTCGTCCATTCCAACACCTCGAACTTCGCCAGGATGATCTGCGCGATACGCTCGCCGTGCTCGATCTTCGCCGGCACGCTCGCGTCGTTGCGCATCATCACGAGCCACTCGTCGGGGTAGTCGGCGTCGATGGTGCCGGGCGCGTTCGGGATGATCAGTCCCTTCTTGAACGCGATCGAGCTGCGCAGCCTCACCTGCGCTTCGTATCCCGCCGGAAGACGCGCCTTGAATCCCAGGGGAATCAACGCACGCTCGCCGGGAGCGATCGAGAACGACGAATCATCGTGCGCGCTCTCGCGCTCGTACACCGTGCCCTCAGTACCGACGCAGCATCGCACGCGTCGCCCAGTGAGATGCGCTCGCACGTCGTAGCCGGCGGAGCCGTCGGTCGCGCGCGCGGGTAGACGCACGTCGGGAAACAGCGCCTCGAAGACGATGGCGCTCATTGGGTCGGACACGTCGAGGACTCGTTGATACGCGGTGGGAGAACACGCAGGATGCCATGTTCGCGCTCGGCTACGCTCGGTGTCAAGCGTTGGCCGGCACTTCGCTCCCGCAGTAGCTTTTCAGCGTCCGAACGCTGTCGATTGCTTCTCGCCCAACGAGTCAATGTTGGAGACACGACCGAGCCTCGTTTCGCACGCGCTGCCTCCACATCTCTCGACGTGGACGCTTCCGCCCGATTGGGCGTGGGGCGGGGAAGGCGTGTGGGGCGATCATCGACATTATCAAGAAGTCATCGATGCGCTCGGTCGCTCGCTCTCACTCGTCAGCGTGCCGAATCCGGAGCACGCGCAGTGGCTCGCGACTGAAGCGCGGCTGCTCGCGCATCGCAGTCATCCGTCGATCCCAACGACGTACCACTATTGGGCGGTCTTTCCAAATACCAAACGCGGCCCCGGCTACCTGCGCCGATGGATCGCCGGTGAAACGATCGGCGCGCAGCTCGCGCGTATCGGCGCGGAGGACGCCCCCTTCGTGATGCAGCTGCTACGCGGCACGGGCTCGGTGCTCGCGTATCTGCACAGCTCCGGTCAGACGCACGGCGCGCTTTCGTCGAGCACGATCTGGATGAATCCGCTCGGCAGACACTGGCTGCTCGGCTGGGAGTGGGCCGTTCCTCGCAACGACATCCCCGCTGGATTGTCGCCCGTGCGCGAATTGATGCCGATTCCTCCAGAATGGCGCGATGGCTCGTGGGCGCCGACGCCGGCGACCGATCAGTGGCAGCTCGCCGCCGTCGCCTTTGCCGCGCTCACGGGCGAATACCCGCCGGAGAGCGTGCCGCCGATCTCACTCCTTCGCCCCGAGTGCCCGCAGGGACTCTGCATCGCGATCGATCGCGCGCTCCAGGATGATCCCGCGGCGCGGTATCCGAGCACGACGGCGATGCTGCGCACGCTCGATCGCATGGAGGGTGGACGCACATCGATCTACACGAGCGGCATCACCAACTCGATCATGGCGCGCGATTCGGAGGAGTCGCGCCTTCGCTGGGCCGTCGGCGACGACTACGATGTGCTCGCGCGACTCGGCGCCGGCACCTTCGGCTCGGTGTGGCGCGTGCGCGATCTCGCGCTCGAGCGCGAAGTCGCGCTCAAGATGCTCCACCCCGAAGTCGCGCGCGACGACACCGCGGTGCGCCGCTTCCGGCGTGAAGCGCAGCTCGCCGCGTCGCTCGCGCATCCCGCCATCGTGCCGATTTACGACTGGGACTCGAACGGCGGCGTCGCCTGGTACACGATGGAGTTGGCCGAAGGCGGATCGCTCGGCGATCTGCTCAAACGCTCGGGACCGCGGCCGCTGACCGAGGTCGCGCCGCAGATCGAGTACGTGCTCGATGGACTCGCCGCCGCGCACGCCTCGGGCATCATCCATCGCGATCTCAAACCGGAGAACATCCTCATCGATCGCTATCGTCGCTGGCGCATCGGCGACTTCGGCGTGGCGAAGATCAGCGGCGAGGATCGCTTCGGCACGACGGGCACTCCGGAGTTTTCCGCGCCCGAGCAATTGCTCGGTGAAGCACAGGGACCTCCGGTCGACTGCTTCGAGATCGCCGCCATCACCGCCTTCGTGCTCACCGGCGAGCCGCCGTTCGGCACGGGCGATGGCCGAGCGATCTTGGCGCGCAAGCTCACGAGCGACGTCGACCTGTCGATGTTTCCGCCGGAGATCGACGAGTGGCTCCGCCGCGGCCTCGCGCCGCTTCCGGAGAATCGATTTGCGCACGCGTCCGAGATGCAGGACGCTTGGCGTGTCGCGGTCGAGACGGTGATCGTGAGGGACAGTCGCACGCCGTGGTGGCGGCGGTGGCTGACGGGGTCGGAGGAAAGCGCGTCTGGGATCTGACGTTGTCAGGCAACAACTGCAGTCAGACCTCCTCCTCCTTCCACTCCTTCTACTTCTCCGACAGCGAGAGAATTCTCTCGGCGGTGATCGCCTCTGCCTCGCCTTGGAAATTCATCACCACGCGGTGGCGGAGAACGGAGAGCGCGACCGATCGCACGTCATCCAGATCGGGGACCGAGCGTCCATCCATCGCGGCTCGGGCCTTCGCGCCGAGTATTAGATACTGCGATGCGCGCGGGCCGGCGCCCCAGCTGACGTACTTCTTCACGTCAGGCGTGGCCTCGGGTGAATCGGGACGCGTCGAGCGCGCGAGCTGCACGGCGTACTTCACCACGGTGGGCGGCGCAGGCAGTCTCCGAACGAGATGCTGGAGCTCGGCCAGCTGCGCGGCGGACAGCACCGGATGCACCTCGGTCTCCACATCACTGGTCGTCTGCGCGACGATGCGCTCTTCCTCTTCGCGCGTCGGATAGCCAACGCGAAGCTCGAACATGAAGCGGTCGAGCTGCGCTTCGGGAAGGGGATAGGTTCCCTCCTGTTCGATCGGATTCTGGGTCGCGAGCACGAAGAAGGGCTCGGGCAGCTTGTGCGTTTGCCCCGCGGCAGTGACCGCATGCTCCTGCATCGCTTGCAGCAGCGCCGCCTGCGTCTTCGGCGGAGCGCGATTGATCTCGTCGGCGAGAACGACGTGCGCGAAAATCGGTCCCTTCACGTAGCGAAACGCGCGATGGCCCGTCGCCGAATCCTCTTCCATGATCTCGGTGCCGGTGATGTCGCCCGGCATGAGATCCGGCGTGAACTGCACGCGCGAGAAGGTGAGATCGAGCGCATCGGCGACGGTGCGCACGAGCAGCGTCTTGGCGAGGCCGGGCACGCCGACGAGGAGCGCGTGTCCGCCGCTCAATAGCGCAGCGACGAGGTTGTCGACGATCTCATGCTGGCCGATGATGCGGCGGGCGATCTGCTCGGTCAGCGTCGCGCGCGCGCGCGACAACTGCTCGAGGAGCTCGACATCGCGATCATCGCGTCCGGTAATGCGGGCTTGGGTCGCCAACGTTCTCTCTTGTCGGTGAGTCGAGTGCGAAAAGCTACTGCCACATACGTACCGCTTGAAGGTGTCGTTGGGTAAGTAAGTCGTAAACAGAAGCGGG
>JALZAE010000062.1 GCA_030948535.1 Gemmatimonadota bacterium
GATATCTGCTCGTCGCAGTCGCGGTCGGCACCTATCCGCGGCAGCAGGTGACGGGGTCGCAGGCATTCTTGTTCTACCTCCTCGCCTACACGCTCGCGACGATGGGCGCGTTCGCCGTCGTGATCGCGTTAGCGCAGGCGGGCGAGCGGCACGAGGACGTCGCCGATTACGCGGGATTGTGGAACACGCGGCCGATGCTCGCGTTGTCGATGGCCGTGTTCATGCTCGCGCTCCTCGGCTTCCCGATCGCCGGCGGCATGGGCTTTTTCGCGAAGTGGTACGTGTTGCAAGCGGCGCTGTCGGGACCGGTACCGCTCGTGTTCCTCTCGGTGATGCTGGTGCTGGCCAGCGTGATCTCCGCCGGCTACTACTTGTATGTCATCATGGTGATGTTCATGCGGCCGCGGCCGGCGGGCGCGGCCGAGTTCGAGCATACGCCGCCCCTCACCGAATTCGTCATTGGCGCGGCGGTGGTGCTGCTGCTCGTGTTCGGCGTGTTCCCCGGGCGGGTGGTACAATGGGCGCGCGACAGCGTGCCTCCGTCTTCGATACGCGTGGCGCCGACGCCGACGGCGCTTGGCCCGCAACGTTGACTCTCCGGGGCCGCGCGAGCGGCCCCGATCGTTTCTAGCAGAGGAAACCACGACGATGGCTATCCGGCAGGGAATTTTCCGACAATACGATGTGCGCGGCATCGTGGGGCAAGACCTCGACGCCGAGGTAGCGCGTGCGCTGGGCCGTGGATTCGCGGCGACGCTGGCCGCGCGCTCGATCCATGGAGCCGTCGCCGTCGGGCGCGACAACCGGCCGAGTGGCGATGAGCTGCGTGACGCACTCGTGAAGGGACTGACCGAGTCCGGTGTGGACGTGCTCGACATCGGTGTCGTACCGACGCCGCTCAACTATTGGGCGCTGCACAACACGCCGGTGGTCGCCGGCATTCAGATCACCGGCTCGCACAACCCGCCCGAGTACAACGGCTTCAAACTGAGCATCGCCAAGGGCTCGATGCACGGCGAAGAGATCCAGGCGCTCTATCAGACGATCGTGCGCGGACAGTTTCCCTCCGGCACGGGCACGGTGCGCGAGGAGGACATCATCGCGCGCTACATCGAGGACATTGCTCAGCGGATCGGTCCGCTGTCGCGTCCGATGCGGGTGGTCCTCGACTGCGGCAATGGTGCCGGCGCACTCGTCGCGCCGGCGCTGCTGGAGCGGCTCGGCGCGACGTTCAGCTGTCTGTTCTGCGAGAGCGACGGCACGTTTCCCAATCATCATCCCGACCCGACCGTCGTCGAGAATCTTCACGACATCATCGCGGCCGTGAAGTCCGAGCGCGCCGACATCGGCATCGCGCTCGATGGCGACGCCGATCGCATCGGCGTCATCGACGACAAGGGCACCATCATCTGGGGCGATCACGTGCTCATCCTCTACGCGCGCGATGTGCTGGCGCGGAGCAAGGCGAACGAGCCGATCATTTTCGATGTGAAATGCTCGCAGGCGCTGCCGGACATGATCACGAACGCGGGCGGAACGCCCGTCATGTGGAAGACCGGACACTCCTTGATCAAGGACAAAATGAAGGAGATGCACGCGCCGGTCGCGGGTGAGATGTCCGGACACATGTTCTTCGCCGAAGGATTTTACGGGCATGACGACGCGATGTACGGCGCGGCCCGCTTGCTTCGCATCGTCGCCGACTCGGGAAAGAGCGTGAGCCAACTCCTCGCAGACGTGCCGCGCTACCTCTCCACCCCCGAGCTGCGCGTCGATTGTCCGGACGACAAGAAGTTCGCCGTGGTCGACAAGGCCGTGGCGCACTTTCGCGCGAAATACGACGTGATCGACGTCGACGGCGTGCGCGTGCTCTTCGGCGACGGCTGGGGATTGATTCGCGCGTCCAACACGCAGCCGGTGCTCGTGATGCGATTCGAGGCGCTCTCCGAGCAGCGCCTGGCGCAGATTCGCGACGAGATGGAGGGATGGCTGCGATCCCAAGGCATCACGGTCTAGCGTGAACGCGCGGCGCTGGTGGCTCGTCGCGCTCGCATCGGTCGCGCTCGTGCTGATCGTCGGCCGGGCGCTGGCCGCCATCTACGTCGACTACGAGTGGTACAACGCGCTCGGCGCGGCGGCGATCTGGCGGGCGAAGGCGCTCTACATCGTGATCCTCAAGACGGTGTCGGGTCTCGCCGGCGCGGCGTTCATCTTCGCCAACCTGTACGCCGTTCGGCATAGCGTCGTCTCGCTCCGCTTTCCGCGGCGGCTGGCCAACCTCGAGATCGCCGAGGAGGTCCCCGGCCGATATCTCGTTGCGAGCGCCGCCGCCCTCTCGCTCCTGCTCGGCGCGCTGGTCACGATTCCGACGGAGCAGTGGACATCGCTCGCGCTGACGCAGATCAACATCCCCTTCAGCGAGGCGGTGTCATACTTCGGGTCCGACCTCGGCTTCTTCGTCTATTGGCTTCCGTTCGAGACGGTGCTGTTCGTCTGGTCGCTGTTCGCGACGCTGCTGGTGAGCGCGGTCGTCGTATTTCTCTACGCGCTCACGCCCAGTCTGCGCTGGGAGCGCGGCGCGCTCTACGTGTCGAACTACGTGCGCCGCCACTTCACCGTGCTCGGCACGATCGTGATGATCATCGTCGCCTGGTCGCTGCGCCTCGATGCGTACAACTACTATGTCGACGGGCACGGCGCCGGCGGTGCATTCAGCTACGTGGACCAGCACGCGAGCGTGCAGGCCGATCTCGTGTTGTCTGCGGGACTCATCGGTGCGGCGATCACGGTGCTCATCGCCGGGTGGCAGGGACACGTGCGGATGGCGCTCGTCACCGTCGCCGTGTCGCTCGTGCTGTGCCTCGTCGTGCGCAAGGTCGCGCCGGCGCTGACCTGGCGACTCGCCAAGCCCGGTGAGATCGCGACGCGCGACATCTCTTATCTCCAGACGCGCGGCGACTATTCCCGGCGCGCCTACGCGGTCGACCGCATAGTGGCGGGTGACGCGGCATCTCGCTTCGCATCGACAGGGGAAGCGGCGCGCGGCGTGTCTCTGTGGGATCCCGCGACGCTCGTCCGGGCGGCGGTGCAGCAGCGGCGTGGCGCGGTGCCATGGGTCGGTTGGAGCGGCTCCGCGGCGGGATTGATGGCGCTGTTGCCCCAGCGCCCCGCGCCGAACGAGACCACGCGCGCCACGTGGCAGGTCGCGCGCATCCTTGCCACCACCGTGGACGGACGGGGCGAGCCGGTGCACGCTCTCGGGTCGGGTACCATCACCTCTGAGGACGCGCTGGTCGCGCCGGTGCTCGTGCATGACTCGGCCGGCGGCGTCCTCCTCGTAGCGGATTCGCTCGACCGGGTTGCCGCCCCGCGCGTGAGCGGCACCCTCGCGCGAATCGCGGCCGCGTGGAGTCTGCAGAACCTCCGATTGTTCTTCGGCGACGCGCCCTCGCCCAACCCCAAGCTCATCTCACGGCGCGATGTGCGCGATCGGTTGGACGCGCTCGTCCCCTTCTTCGAGCAGGGGAGCAATGAATTCCCGGTCGTCGTCGGCGACACGCTCTGGTGGGTCGTCGACCTCTATTCGGCGTCGACACGATATCCGCTCAGCCATCACGTCTCGGTGCCGCTACGCGGCGAATTCAGCTACTTCCAGCATTCGGCGACCGCGCTCGTCAACGCGACCACCGGTCGCGTGCAGCTCGTCTCAGATGGACAGCTCGACCCGGTGGCCCGCAGTTGGGTGCGCGAGTTTCCATCCGTGTTCGAGACGTGGGCGCGCGTGCCGGCGGCGCTCGCGGCGGCGATCCCGCCGGCGATCGATGCGATTCACGCACAGGCCGACATCGTCGCGCGCTATGGCATGGGGCGCGACGCGCTGCGGGCCGGCCAGGTCGCGTGGAACGACGGCGCGGACGATCTGCTCACCGCGGGCGGTCCTCCCTTGATGCTCGTCGGCAGCGGACGAACCGCGCGGCTTGCGCTGTCCGACGTTTCACTCGACAGCGCGGGTCGCGTGGTCGGAGCGGTGGTGGGCACGGGCGGGCCAGAGCACCTCTCGCATTGGGTTCCGCTCGCGCGCCCGGGTCCGAGCTGGGGCGCGTTGTCGGATCAGCTGCATCGCGCAAGCGACAGCGCGTCGCAGACGACGGCGCGGGAGCCCAAGCTCGTTCGCGGACGAATTCGGGCCGTGCCGGTCGGCAACGGCCTCGTATTCGTGCAACCGACCTATTTCTGGCCGGCCGACGGGTCGCCATCGTTGGCGCGCGTGGCGGCGATGGATCGCGATCGCGTGCTCACCGGCGTCACGCTCGCTGATGCGCTCGGGGCTCCGAACGGAACGACGAGCGATTCCTTGCTGACCGCGTCGCCCGGCGCCTTTCGCGGACGCGTGCAGGCGTTGTACGCGCAGATGCGCGCGGCGCTGCGCGCGGGCGACTGGCTCGCCTTCGGGCGCGCATACGAGGCGCTCGGCGCGCTGCTCGGCGCGCCGCGCGCCCAGCCGTGATGGCGCGCGAGACGGCCGTGATCGCGCTCGGCGGCAATGCACTAGCCCCGGCGGGCGAGCGCTCGACGATCTTCGACCAGTTTCGGCATACGCGTGAGAGTCTCGCGCCGATCGTCGATCTGGCGATCGATGGATGGGGGCTGTGCGTCGTGCACGGCAACGGTCCGCAAGTCGGAGATGAGCTCGTGCGAAACGAGCTGGCGCGGAGCGAGGCGAGTCCGCTGCCGCTCGGCGTGCTCGTCGCGGCGACGGCCGGGTGGATCGGCTACATGATTCAGCAGTCGCTCGAGAACGCGCTGCGGCGCGCCGGGAGCGACCGGGACGTCGCCACCGTGATTACGCAGGTGGAAATCGATCCGGCCGATCCGGCGCTCTCGAGACCGACAAAATTCATCGGCCACGAAGTGCCGCACGAGCGAGCTCATCAGTTGGTCGCGGAGGGTCACGCGATGAAGCAGGACGCGCGCGGCCGATGGCGGCGAGTGGTGGGAAGTCCGGCGCCGCTCGCCGTGCACGAGGTTCGAGTGATTCGCCGTCTGGTCGAAGGCGACACGGTCGTCATCGCGTGTGGCGGCGGAGGTGCACCCGTATACCGCCATCCGGTGCTAGGATTGGAAGGCGTCGACGCGGTCGTGGACAAAGATCTGGCCGCTGCCGTGCTCGCCCGCGACCTCGGAGCCACGCTGTTGCTGATTCTCACCGACATCGATGCGGTGTACGCCGACTACGGAACGCCGGCGCAGCGTCCGATCCGGCAGCTCTCCGTGGCGGAAGCACAACGCCTCGACGCCGCCGGCGCGTTTGGCGAGGGCAGCATGGCCCCGAAGGTTCGCGCCGCCGTCGACTTCGTGAACCGTACCGGCGGACGCGCGATCATCACCGAGCTCCACCGCGGCCGCGCCGCCGTCCGCGGGGAAGAAGGCACCACAATTCACGCGTGAGCGAATGAGCACGAGCACCGCGAAATGCGTTTTAGTTCGGTTTTGAGTGCATGCCTGACATCTGACATCTGAGGACCGCCCTTTGAACATCCATGAATATCAGGCGAAAGAGATCTTTCGCCGCGCCGGTGTCCCGATTCCGCCTGGCGAAATCGCGCATACCGCCGACGAAGCCGCCGCGATCGCGAAGACATTCGGCGGCACGGTGGTCATCAAGGCGCAGGTCCACGCCGGCGGCCGCGGCAAAGCGGGCGGCGTCAAGCTGGCGAAGACGCCCGAGGAGGCGAAAGCCACCGCCGCAAAGATCCTCGGCATGCAGATCAAGGGATTGACGGTGCACACCGTGCTCGTCACCCCAGCGGCCGACATCGCGACGGAAGCGTACACGGGCATCATCGTCGACCGCGCATCGAAGCGCGCGGTGTTTATGGTCAGCCCCGCGGGCGGCATCGACATCGAGCAAGTCGCCGCTGAGACGCCGGAGAAGATCCTGCGGCTCCCGGTCGATCCGAGGTACGGGCTGCTCGACTTTCAAGCGATGCGGATGGGGGAGTTTCTCTATTCCGACATCAAGCAGGCGCGCGCCGCCGCGAAAATCATGAAGCAGCTCTATCAGGCGTTCATGCAGAGTGGCGCGTCTCTGGCCGAGATCAATCCGCTGGTGACGACGCCCGCCGGCGACGTGCTCGCGCTCGACGCCAAGATGGTCGTCGATGACAACGAGCTCGATCGCCACCCCGATCTGGCCGCGTTGCGCGATGAGACCGCGGAAGAGCCGAGCGAGGTGATGGCGCGCAAGGCCAACCTCACGTTCATCAAGCTCGACGGCAACGTCGGCTGCGTGGTGAATGGCGCCGGCTTGGCGATGGCGACGATGGATCTCGTGAAGTACTACGGCGGCGACCCGGCGAACTTCCTCGACATCGGCGGCTCGTCGAATCCGGAGAAGGTCGTCAATGCGCTGCGCATCATCACGGCCGATCCGAGCGTGAAGGCGATCTTGTTCAACATCTTCGGCGGCATCACGCGCACCGACGACGTCGCGAACGGCATCGTCACCGCGACGAAGCAGAGCCCGCTCAAAGTCCCGATCGTCATTCGGCTCACCGGCACCAATGAGGAGATCGCGTTGAAGATCCTGAAGGACAATGGATTTTCCGCGATGACGGACATGGACGAAGCCGTGCAGCGCGCCGTGCAGCTGGCGACGGGAGGAAAAGCCGCGTGAGCGTCTTCATCGACAAATCGACCAAGCTCGTGGTGCAGGGCATTACCGGCCGCGACGGTAGCTTCCACGCGAAGCAGATGATCGAGTATGGCACGCAGGTCGTGGCCGGCGTCACGCCCGGCAAGGGCGGACAGAAGTTCGAGGACTCCGTCCCGATCTTCAACACGGTGGCGCAAGCGGCGCGGGAGACGGGTGCCAACACGACGGTGATCTACGTGCCGCCGATGGGTGCCGCCGACGCCATGATGGAAGCCGCCGACGCCGGCATCGCGCTGATCATTTGTATCACGGAAGGCGTGCCCGTGCTCGACATGACCCGCGTCTATCCCTTCGTACAGGAAAAGGGCTCGCGTCTCATCGGCCCGAATTGCCCGGGACTCATCTCGCCCGGCAAGTCCAAGGTCGGCATCATCCCCGGGCGGATTTGCATGCCTGGTCCCATCGGACTCGTCAGCCGGTCCGGGACGCTGACGTACGAGGTCGTGTTCCAGATGACGCGCGTGGGGATGGGGCAGACGACGTGCGTCGGCATCGGCGGCGATCCGATCAACGGCACGAACTTCATCGACTGTCTCGACGCGTTCGAGCGCGACCCTGACACCAAGGCGGTCGCGATGATCGGTGAGATCGGTGGCACCGACGAGCAGGAGGCCGCGACATTCGTTCGGGAAAAGATGACGAAGCCTGTCGTCGGATTCATCGCCGGACAGACGGCTCCTGCTGGCAAACGAATGGGCCACGCGGGCGCGATCATCTCAGGTGGCGAAGGCACAGCTGCCGAAAAGATCGCGGCGCTCGAAGCTGCTGGCGTAGTG
>JALZAE010000070.1 GCA_030948535.1 Gemmatimonadota bacterium
CCGGACGAATCGCGCGCGCTGCTCGCCAGACACCACGTCGGCCGGATCGCCTTCTCCTTTCACGATCGCGTCGATATTCAGCCGATACATTACGTATTCGACGACCAATGGCTGTACGGTCGCACGAGTCCCGGGACGAAGTTCGCCACGCTGGCGCACCACCCGTGGTGCGCGTTCGAGGTCGATGAAGTGCGCGACCTGTTCGATTGGGACAGCGTCGTAGTGAAGGGACACGTGGAGCTGCTCGACCCCGAAATCACGTCGAGCGACGCGTGCGATCGCGCGCTCGAGCTCATGCGCACCCTCGTGCCCGCGACCTTCACCGAGCGCGACCCGGCCCCACATCGCTCCATTCTCTTTCGCATCCACCTGAGCGAGCTGACCGGACGCTCGGCCCGGCTCGGCCAATAACGGCACGATTGCGACGTCGATTTCTTGTTGCCGGCGCCGTCGTCTCCGCACTTGCTCTTGGAGTCATAGTGTCCTCTGCGTTTGGTGTGACGAGCTGGCGTCGCTCGTCGGTGCGGGACGTCGCGCGCATTTACGCGCCCTCTCGGACGTCGCCGCCCGCGCGGCCAACGCGCTACACGCGCGCCGACATCGACGGGCTCCCCGCGCCCGTCATCCGCTATTTCGAGTTCGCGCTCACAGCGGACCAACCGCTCGTCGAGCGCGCACATATCGAGTGGGCGGGCGACTTCAGCATGCGGCGCGGCCGGTGGAGCGCCTTCACCGCGGCGCAGGACTACGCCGTGCGCCCCCCTGGATTCGTGTGGGACGCGTCGATTGCGGTGATGCCGCTGGTCAACGTGCGCGTCCGCGATGCGTACATCGGCGGCGTGGGATCGCTGCTGGCGAGAGTCGGCGGGGTCCTGCGCGTGGTGAACAAACGCGGGACGCCCGAGATGGCGGAAGGCGAATTGATGCGCTACCTCGGCGAAGCGGTCTGGTACCCGACGGCGCTCCTGCCGAGTGCCGGCGTGTCGTGGCGAGCGATCGATGACATCACGGCGACCGCAACCCTCACCGACGGAGCGACCACCGTCTCGCTCGACCTTCACTTCGGATCGCGCGGCGAGATCGTGCGCATGTCCGCCATCCGACCCCGCGACGTCAGCGGCTCCCCAGTACCGACGCCGTGGGCCGCGCACGTCAGCGACTATGCGCGACAGGACGGGATGATGGTTCCGGCCGCGGGCGAAGCCGAATGGGTGCTGCCATCGGGGGCGCTTCCCTACTGGCGAGGGCGCCCCACCTCCATCCACTACGCATTCGCGCCTTGAGCGCGGGGGAAGCAGTACTCGATCCCATTCTCAAGCCGGCCACCGTCGCGGTGATCGGTGCATCGCGCTCCCGGAATACGATCGGCCACCAGATCGTCAGCAATCTCATTCTGCACGGCTTCACGGGCGCGATCTTCCCGGTGAATCCGAACGCGGCGGCCGTGAACGGGATCAAGGCGTATCCCGCGATCGGGGCGGTGCCCGACAGAGTCGATCTCGCCGTGATCGTGGTCCCCAAGCAATTCGTGCTCGAAGTGGCCGAGCAGTGCGGGCAGCAGGGCGTTCGCGGCCTCGTCGTCATCTCGGCCGGATTTCGCGAGGTAGGCGGCGATGGCGTCGAGCGTGAGCGAGGGCTGGTCGAGATCTGTCGGCGACACGGCATGCGGATGGTCGGACCAAATTGCATGGGCGTGCTGAACACTGATCCCGCGATTTCGATGAATGCCACCTTTGCGCCGACGATGCCCCCAGCCGGGCGTGCGGCGTTCGTCTCGCAGTCGGGCGCGCTCGGCCTCTCGGTGCTCGACTACGCGCGCGAGTACGGCATCGGCATCTCGCAGTTCGTCTCGGTGGGCAATAAGCCCGACGTGAGCGGAAACGATCTGCTGCTCCAATGGGAGAACGACGCCGCGGTGGACCTCGTGCTCATGTACGCGGAAAACTTTGGCAACCCGCGAAAATTTCTCGAGATCGCGGGGCGCATCACGCGACGCAAGCCGATCATCGTCGTGAAATCCGGTCGCTCGGCGGTGGGCGCGCGGGCCGCGTCGTCGCACACCGGCGCGCTGGCCGCGAGCGATGCCGCGATCGATGCGCTGCTGGCCCAAGCCGGCGTGCTGCGCGCAGCGTCGATCGAAGAGCTGTTCGACCTGGCGATGGCGTTTGGTGCGCGGCCGCTCGTGCTGCCCTGCTCGCGGCGCGTGGCGGTGCTCACGAATTCCGGCGGTCCGGGGATTCTCGCCGCGGACGCGCTCGAAGCGCTGGGACTCGACGTCGCCGAGCTCAGCGCGAGCACCGCGGCGCGATTGGCACCGCTCTTCCCGCCCGAGGCGTCGATCCGCAATCCCCTCGACATGATCGCCTCCGCGACGCCGGCCGGCTATCGGGCCGCGCTCGAGGGATTGCTCGGCGATCCGCGCATCGATGCGGTGTTGGCGATCTTCGTTCCGCCGCTGGGCGTCAAGCAGGAGGACGTAGCCGAGGCGATCGTCGCCGCCACGCGCGCGGCCGGCGACGAGAAGCCCGTGCTCGCCGTGCTAATGGGGCGCCAGGGATTGCCGGAGGGTCGTCAGGAGCTGCACGAGGCGGGAATACCGGCGTACATCTTTCCGGAGTCGGCGGCGCGGGCGCTCGCGGCGATGGTGAAATACCGCGAGTGGCTGGAGCGTCCAGTTGGCGACGGCGCACCGCTCGTCGTCGATCGCGAGCGAGCGACGCGAATCCTGGATGCGGCAAAGGCCAGCGGCCTTCGCAAGCTCGCCGAGACCGACGCGCTCGCGCTGCTCGAGTCCTACGGAGTGAAGACCGCGCCGGCGCAGCTTGCCCGCGATGCCGATGACGCGGTGAAGCTCGCCGCCGCGCTCGGCCCGACGGTGGTGATGAAGATCGTGTCGCCGGACATCGTGCATAAGAGTGACGTCGGCGGCGTCATGGCGGGCATCGAGACCGCGGACGATGCGCGCGCGGCCTTCGCCACGATCGTCGCCAACGCCACCCGCGCGCATCCCGGCGCGCGCGTCGACGGCGTGCTCGTGCAGCGCATGATCACCGAGGGCCGCGAGATGATCGCGGGCGTCATCCGCGATCCGCTCTTTGGACCGCTGGTGATGTTCGGCCTTGGCGGGATCTACGTCGAGGCGCTTCGCGATGTCGTTTTCCGCGTCGCGCCGCTGAGCGCCCGCGAGAGCAGCGACATGGTCCTGGGCATCCGCAGCGCGCGCATCCTTCAGGGGATGCGGGGCAAGCCCGCCGCCGACACCGCCGCGCTCGCCGACGCGCTGCGGCGCGTGGCGCAGCTGGCAACCGATTTTCCCGAGATCGCAGAGATCGACGTCAATCCGCTGCTAGCGCTGCCCGATGGTGCGGTCGCTGCCGACGCTCGGGTGATCTTGGGCTGAGTGCGACGCCGCCCGCGTGCTTCGGTGACTACCTGGGCTGGAGCGTCGCGAGCACACGCGAGGGGGGCGCGGGGACGACCGCGCTCGATTCGCGTGCCATGATCGGCAGGCGCAGTCCAGGCGTGTCGATCGTTCGCCACAGATTGTACGCGAAGAGGTACATGCCCAGCGCCGAAAGACTGCCACCAATCCCGAGCAGCAGCGGACTGCTGCGGAATCCAAGCGGCCGCAGGGCGAAGCCGGCGACAAAAATGGCGAGCCCCACATTCGCCAACCACCAATGCGCTCCGGCGAGACGCCGGCTATGCAGCGGGTGGCCGGTGAAGCGTGGCACCACGTGATAGGCGACGCCCGCGATCATCATCCCGACGAAGCCGATGAGGTTCATGTGCACGTGCGCGAGCCGGTAGATCGCCAGCGACGGCGCGATTGCCATGGCCGCGCCGAGCGTCACACCGATCGTAAGCCACGCGAGGCTCGACTTGAGAAATGCCTTTGAGAACCAATCCATTGTCATCAGCTCCGTGTCGGTGCTTCGAGATCGCGATCGCGAAGGTCGGCTAGACCGCGGTCGTCTGGAGGAATTGGCGCAGCTCGGGGCGCATGGTCGTCGCCGAATCCTCGTTGCTTCGCTGCTGGCGGCTCGACGGTCGGGGTGTCATCGTCGCGAGGAGCAGCAGCTCCTCATCCTGGGCGCGCATGCCGTGCAATTCGTTGGGCTCGAAGACGAGTAGATCGCCTTGAGTGCAGAGCATGTCGCGGTCCTCGTGCGAGATCACTCCGATACCTTCGAGCACCTGCAGCATCACCGTCGACGACGAGCGGTGCGGCGCCACGAACTGTCCCGGGGACAACCGGAACACCACCAGTCGCGCGTCTGGTCCGTCGTGGATGATCGCCATCGCGGGACGATCAGGGCGCGCGGCGGACGCGGCGCGGGCCGCTGCGAGCGTATGGCGAGCGATCATGAGAGTTGCTCCGTATGACGAGTTGAGGTGAGGCCTGTCAGTGCGACATCTTTGCGAACAGCTTCGGCGCGCCGACTTGAATGATCCCGACCGCGCCCTTCTCGGCGTCGGCGAAGGCGTGCGTCACGAAGGCATAGAGACCCTCGCCACTGGCGTCCGGCGCGAACACCGTCTCGAAGACCGCGCCGCCGCCGGCGGGAACGCCGTACGTCTGCACGTTCTCGAGCGGATGTTTGGGATTCCCGTCCGGGTAGACTCGGTCGAATAGCGCGCCGACGATGTGAAAGTCGCTGGTGAAATTCGGGCCGGCGTTGACGACGAAGAAGCGCACGCGGTCGCCGACGGCCACCTTGAGCGGCGTGTCTTTGTACTGAAAGGCGCGGCCGTTGAAGACGACGTAGCTGGCCTGCTTCATTCCCGCCGCGGCATAGTCGGCGGTGCGCTTGGTAGTGTTGCCCGAATCTGCCTTCGTGTAAAACTCACTTTGCACGAGAATGAACTCTTTGTCCGCGGTCGTTCCCCAGCCGTCCTTCGGATCGACGATGATCGGGAGATACATCCCCTGCATGAGGTGCATCATCACCGGTGGCGTACCGCAGTGCACCATGAAGGCGCCGGCATCGCGTGCGATGAACTCGAAGCTGATCGAGTCCTTCGGCATGATCATGCGATAGGCGACGTTGGCGGGAATGCGCGCCGCGTGGAAGTCGATCGAATGCGGCATCGGCGACTCGTTCACGATCACGACCTTCACCAGATCGCCCTGGCGGACGCGAATCACCGGACCCGGCACAGTGCCGCCGAACGTCCAGCCATCGTAGGCGACGCCCTTCGCGATCTCGATCGTGGCGTCCTTGATCGGAATGCGGAATTCCTTGACGTGCGCGGGGGACGCCGGGGCGAGGCGCGCGTCGTACGCCGGCGTCGTCGCCGTGACCGTGCGGCCGAAATCGACGCGCTCGAGCGCCGGCGTGCGATCGGCAGCGCTCACCACCATCGCGGTGATACCGATCGCGACAGCGCACATGAGCGCCGTCACCGCCACCCTCTTCGCAAACTGTGCTCTTCTATTGTTGCTTGGCATCGTGTCTCCAGCTGCACGGTAGTTTCTCTCGTCCGTACTCACACTCAGAAGGTAGGGTCGCCGAAGGCGGCGCTCTGTCGGCGCATCCGTGGAACCGGGGTGGTGACTTCGCGTGCGAGCCGTCGGGGAATCCCGCACGAGCAGTAGATCGAAGTCGGCGACCGCACTTGCGCGTGGTTCCCGCGACGTCTATTCCGATTCATCGTGTTCAGCACCGCATTGGGCGCGGTCGCGCTGATCGCTCGCCGTCGCGGCGATCGCCATCCCGCTCTTCGTCGGCACCGTGCAGCGCTTCTGGATGCTGCGTGCGCACGTCGACCGGCAGGTGCTGCTGGGATTCGGCATCGCGAGCGCACTCGGCGGTCTGGCGGGAGCGCTCGCCGACGCGCGCGTCTCCAATCGCCCCCTGTCGATTGTCTTCAGCATGCTGCTTCTGCTGGCCGGCTCATCCGAGCTCACCGGATGGATCCGGCACGTGCAATGGGGCCGCGGCGCGGCGTGGATCGCCGGCGCTCTCTCGGGCGCGTTCGGCGGACTCGTCGGCAATCAGGGTGGCATTCGCTCGGCGGCGATGCTTGGCTTCGACGTCCGCAAGGATTCGTTCGTCGCCACCGCGACGGCGATCGCGCTCTTCGTCGACGCCGCTCGCCTGCCGGTCTATCTGGCGATCGAGTGGCGTGACATCGCGCGCCTCTGGCCCTTGGTGCTCGTCGCCACGGCCGGCGTAGTGATCGGCACCGCGCTCGGCACGCGCGTGCTCGGACGGCTGCCGGAGCGCGTGTTCCGGCGCGTGATCGCAGCGTTCCTCCTGGCGCTCGGTCTCTACATGATCGGTACGAGCGTGCGCGGCTGACAGGATTTCTCAGGCGCAACGGACACCGCACCGCGCGAGCCCTTCACCGTCCGACCGCGTCGCTTCACCCCCGAATCGTGTTCCTCCGCGTCACGGAGCAATAGAGTCGACCCGTCCTCATCGACGAGTCCATGCCGAACTTCTTTGCCCGTGCCGGCGCGCTCGCGCTGGTCGCCTGCGTCGTCCCGTTCGGTCACGTGGCGGCACAGTGCCGCCCGGCGCAGAACAGCAGCGAGGCGAAGCTGCTCGCGTTCTACTCGGTGCCCATCGTCTTCTCGACAATCGAAGCGCCGGCGGTCTCGCGCGCCGGAGCCATCTCGTTTGCCGGCGAGCTGTCGCCGGTGCTCACGGCGAACCCCTCGATCGAGCGAGCCTCCGAGTGTTATCAGGCGAGCTCGAATCAGCACTCGCGTCTGACGTCCTTCTTCGGCCGGCCGCGACTGACCATCGGATTGCCGATGGGCTTGGCGCTCGAGACGAGCTACATCCCGCCGGTCACAGTCGGCGACGCGCATCCGCATCTCTTTGGCGCGGCGCTGTCCGAGACGGTGGCGCTCCCGTCGGTTGGACCGGTCAGGGCACTCGCGCTCATGATCCGCGCGCACGGAACGGCTGGGTCGGTGCATGGTCCGATCACCTGCGGCGCATCAGCGCTGCAGGTGACCGACCCGGATGGTGCGTGCTGGGGCACACATCGGTCGGACGATGTCTTTCATCCGAACATCCTCGGCGTGGAAGGTGTGCTCGGCGCGTGGACGCCGGGAGGGATGATCGGATTCTTTGCCGGTGCCGGCGCGACGTGGCTGCGGCCGCGCTTCCAGGTGGACTTCACGAGCCTGAGCGGCGCTCACGACATGACGCAGGTCGAAGTCGATCTCACGCGCTTCGCCGCGCTCGGCGGCGTGACGCTGCGCCTTCCGCGTGCCTTCGCGCTCTCAGCCGAGCTGTACTCGGCACCGACCGATGGGACGATCTGGCGTCTCGCCGGCTCGTATCGGCTGCGGTGATGACACCGCGGCGCTCGCGCCTCGTACGCGCCGCGGAGCTGGCGCTCGCGGCCGTCTTCATCGGCGGAGGCGTGGCGAAGTTGATCGCGCTCCCGGTGATGGTCGCCCTGTTCGCGGATGTCGCCGCCGGGCAATGGCTGCGCATCGTCACGGGGATTCTGGAGCTGTGCGGCGCGGCGCTGCTGATCTGGCCGCGCTACTCGATGGTCGGCGCGCTCGCGCTCGCCTCGATGATGGCGGTGGCGACCGCGGTAAACCTGGCGCTCCTGCATCGCTCGCCGCTCGTTCCATTCGCGACATTCGCCGCGCTGCTCAGCGTGGCGTGGCTGCGCCGGCCAAGCCAGCGCTCGGCCTGACGGGCGTGGAACGCCGCTGTAATATCCACGGTGAGGCAACCAGACCCAACCCACGCATCCGGCAACCGGCAATCAGCTGTGCGTCCCCCGATCGATGTCCAGCGCGAGCGCGCGGAGAAGCTGCTCAACGGCGTGCGTGCCGCCGTGCTCGTGCTCATGGCGGGCGCGGCCATCGCCTACGCGCCGCACATTCCGGACTCGGTGCGCCGCGCGAACACGCTGGTGCTCGTGCCGGCGCTCATCTGGTCGCTCGTGCAGTTTCCGCTCTACGTTCGCGAGCGGCCATTGCCCGGTTGGCTCGCGGTGGCGAATCCGTTGGTGGACATTACCGCGGTCACGGCGATCCTCGGCGGGTACGGCATCGCGCAGTCGGCATCGCTGGCGCTCAAGTCGCCGATCTTTCTGGCGTACTTCGCCATCCTCGCCGCGCGCCCGATCGCGTCGTCGACGCGCAAAGCGGCCGCGGCCGCCGTGCTCGCCGTCGTCGAGTACACGGCGTTGCTGGGATTTCTCGCCGCGAGCGGCCGGCTCGTTCTCGTCGAGAGTCCGATCACGGCGAGCAGCGGACCGGGCGTCTCGCCGCTCGACGAGGGCGCCAAGCTGCTGCTGCTCATCGTCGCCGGCGCGGTCGCTACGTACGCAACGGCGTGGCACGAGCGGCTCGCCAACACCTACTTCCGCGAGTCGCACGAGCGCGAGGAGCTGCGCGTCGCTCTGACGCAGGCGCAGCTGCAGAGTCTCAAGCTGCAGCTCAGTCCGCACTTCTTGTTCAACGCGCTGAACAGCATCAGCGCGCTCATCACGACCGATGCCGCCGCCGCGGAGCGCATGCTCACCGGCCTCAGTGATTTTCTCCGCCTGTCGCTGCACAACGCTGGTCAGCAGGAAGTGCCCCTCGAGCGAGAGGTGCAGCTCCTCGAGCGCTACGTGATGATCCAGCAGCTCCGCTTTCAGGATCGCCTCCGCGTCGACATCTCGATGGATCCCGGGGCGAGCCGGGCGCTGGTGCCGAATCTCATCTTGCAGCCGCTGGCCGAGAACGCGATTCGCCACGGCCTCGCTCCGCGCGCGCGCGGCGGCAAGCTGACGATCGACGCCACGCGTGAGAACGGCTCGCTCGTGCTCCGCGTGTCCGACGACGGCGTGGGGCAAGCGATGTCACCAGATGAGCTGTCGATGGGCATCGGCCTCGGCAACACGCGCGAGCGGCTCGAGCGTCTGTACGGCGCGGCGCATCGCTTCGAGATCGAGACCAAGCCCGACGAGGGCTTCACCGTTCGCATCGTCATACCCTTTCACACCGATGGAGCACCGACGTGAGCGCCGCGAAGCCGGCACCGGCCAAGATGGTGCGCGCGCTGCTCGTCGATGATGAGCCGCTCGCGCGGACGCGATTGCGCACGCTGCTGGCGAGCGATCCCGAGATCGAGATCATCGGCGAGTGCGGCAACGGCGCGGACGCCGTCGAGGCGATTGAGGAGCAGCGTCCCGATCTGGTCTTTCTCGACATCCAGATGCCCGAGCTCGACGGCTTCGGTGTCGTGGAAGCAGTGGGCGTCGAGCGCATGCCGCTGGTAATCTTCGTGACGGCGTACGACGAGCATGCGCTGCAGGCGTTCGAGGTCTATGCGCTCGACTATCTGCTCAAGCCCGTGGATCGCGACCGATTCGCCGCGACGCTCGCGCGAGCCAAGGCGCGACTCGCCGCCAAGCCATCAGCGACGGCGCCACCCGATGCGCAGCAGCTGCAGCCCCTCCTCGATCACCTCGGCCGTCGCCAGCGGCGCGACGCGCGGCTGGCGATCAAGACCGAAGGACGCGTGCTATTCGTCCGCACGCAGGACATCGACTGGATCGAGGCCGTGGACAACAACGCCAAGATTCACGTTGGGAAGGAGACGCACCTCATCCGCGACACGCTATCGCGGCTCGAGCAGCGGCTGTCCGGCGGCCGCTTCATGCGCATCCATCGATCGACGATCGTGAACATGGAGCGCGTGAAGGAGCTGCAGCCCTGGTTTCAGGGCGACTTCGTCGTGATCCTCGCCGACGGGACGAGGCTGACGTCAGGGCGCAGCTATCGGCAGCGGTTGCAGGCCTTCGTGAAGGAAGCGATGTAGGTCAGTGCACCACGACAGTTCCGCTCATCACCGTGCCGTGCACACCGCAGTGGTACGCGTATGTG
>JALZAE010000114.1 GCA_030948535.1 Gemmatimonadota bacterium
CGGTATGGACTACCGTTGTACACCGGCGCGACGGACGCGGCGTCGATTCAAACGCTGATCATCGCGGAGCGGCAGCGCGGGCTCGCGTTCCAGGGATTTCGGAACTACGACATCCAGCGCTTCAACTTGCCGCTCGTTCCGGCGGCAGGCACCCCGTTCCCACTCAAGGGTGGTTTCTACGGCACGACGACCTGCCTGCCGCTGCCCGACGTCGAGCGCAACAACAACCCCAACATCAAGCCCTGACGTCTCGCGCTCGTGATGAAGACAAAAAAGCCCGCCGGCGAATGCCGGCGGGCTTCTTCGTTTGCCCTGGTGATACCAACTACTTGCTCCACGGCGGCTTCACCCCGTTCGCGCGCGCATAGGCGATGAGCTGCCCAAGATGCTCGTGCAGATCATCCACCACCGCGAACGAGGTCTCGACGATGGTCCGGTCTCCGCCGAAGATCTTCTTCGTGCCGGCCAGCGTCGCCGGATCCATGGCGCCGATCTGCGCTTTCGTGTACGCGAAACCTTCATTGAGATGCTTGAGCACTTCGGGCTTCGACGACATCGCCTCGAACTTCTGATACCCTTCGCGACTGCGCTCGATCAGCGGTGAGCGGGTGCCGCCGTATGCCCCCGGCGCAAACGTGTAGTACTCGCTCGCCGCGTGCATGAACGCTTCGCCGATGGAGCGCACGCCCGGTGACGGACGCCACGAGTATTTATCGGACGGGATCGCATCGGCCAACGCGACAAACTTCGAGTGCAGGGAGTCGAGATCGGCGAGGTACTGCTTGCGCACCTCCGCCGCCGCCTCTCGATTTGGTGCATCCTGCGCCGCGGCCAAACCAAGGGGCAACGCCATCGCCAATGTGAATGCCATTGCGCGAAGGCACAGCGAACGCGATCTCCGAGGCGAGTTAAATGAACGCGACATTTCCGACTCCGAGCGGGTGGAGCTTGACGATGGCGAATCGACTCGCGCGCTGGCGTCCGCGGAATGTGAGAGGTGTGTCAGAGGCTATGTCGTTGCTGTTCGGTCAAGATCAAACGGCGATGCTCGCGCTCGCGATCGCGCTACTCGCCCCGGCCGCGCGCGCGCAACAGGCGCCCGCGCTCGAGGGCGTGTGGCGCTCCGACGGCTACGGCCTCGTCCTGAAGATCGACGCTGATTCCCTGCATGGGTATGAGGTGACGGCGGTCGGCTGCCTCCCCGCGTTCCAGACGAAGCGCACGCCGCACACTGGACCGGGCCAGCTCTTCGCCGATAGTGGTCAGCTCCGACTTCTGTTGCTCCCAGGCGCGAGCGCAAACGAGTTCCGGCTCCACGAAGCCGGCGCGGCATCGGACGTCATCTTTCAGCGAGCACTTCGTCTTCCTGACCATTGTGCAGTGCCGTCGGCCAACGATGCCGTCGCGACGTTCGATGTCTTCTGGCAAACGTATCGCGAGCAATATCCCTTCTTCGCCGCGAAGCAGATCGACTGGGATCAGGTGCGCGCCGCGAATCGGCCGCGCGCCATCGGCGCGACACCGGAGTCGCTGTTCGCGGTACTGCGAGGGATGATCGAGCCGCTCCGCGACGCGCACACCTACATCGGATCGCCCGATGATCGCAATCTTCGCTACGGCGGCCGGCGCGTGGATCCCGACACGATCGGCGCACGCGGACGCACGCGCGCCGAGGAGATCATCACGACGAAGTATCTGCGCACGAAGCTCCACTTCTTCGCGAACGGCCGCGTGCAGTTCGGCATGCTTCCCGATTCGATCGGGTATCTCCGCATCACCGCGTTCGCCGGCTACGTGCCCGGCAAAGGCTACGAGGAGGCGCATGCGGCGCTCGAGGCCGCGCTCGACACCATGTTCGCCGACACCCGCGGCTGGCGCGGCCTCATCATCGACGTGCGCATCAATGGCGGCGGCGCCGATCCGCTCGGGCTCGCCATCGCGGCGCGTCTCACGAGTACGCCGTACACGGCGTACGCCAAAGTGGCGCGCGCCGATCCGGTCGACGCCGCGAAAATGACGCCCCCGCAACCGAGCGTCGTCACGCCGAGCACTCGGCCGGGATGGCGCGGTCCGGTCGCGGAGCTGACCAGTCGCTATAGCGTCAGCGCGGCCGAGACCTTCACGCAGGCGCTCATGGGACGGCGGCCGGCAATCGAGCGCGTCGGTGAGAATACGCAAGGCGTCTTCTCCGACGTACTCGGCCGCAAGCTTCCGAATGGATGGCGATTCGGGCTGCCGAACGAGCTATTCCTCACGGCGCAGGGCACGAGCTTCGACGGCGCCGGCATTCCGCCGACGATCGCCGTGCCCACGATGACGACCGCGGAGCTCACGGAAGGAAAAGATCGGGCACTCGAGCGCGCGATGGCGGTAATCCGCAAGTGACGTCGATCACGCCCGACCTGTCGCGCCACGCCCGAGCGCTCGCGCCCGACTTCCAGCTCGAGCGCGAGATCGGCCGCGGCGGGATGGGCGTCGTCTATCTCGCCCTCGATGTCCGGCTCGACCGGCACGTCGCCGTCAAAGTGCTCCCCGACATGCTTACCGAGTCGGCAACGATCCGCGACAGATTCCTGCGCGAAGCGCGCACCGCAGCGCGGCTCTCGCATCCCAACATCGTCCCCATTTACCGCGCGGATGAAAAGGACGGCGTCGTCTTCTTCGTGATGCGCTACGTCGACGGCGAATCATTGGCCGAGCGCATCGCCCGGCGCGGCACGCTCCCCGCGACGGAGGCGGCGAGTCTGTTGCGCGAGGTCGCGCTCGCGCTCGACTACGCGAATGGCCGGAGCGTCGTGCACCGCGACATCAAGCCGGAGAACATCGTCATCGAGCGCGGCAGTGAAGAGCCGATGGTGACCGACTTCGGCATCGCCCGCGTGATGGAAGCCGCGCCCGCCACCGCCACGGGCCAAGTACTCGGCACGGTGCACTACATGAGCCCGGAGCAGGTACTCGGCGAGCAGCTCGATGGACGCAGCGATCTGTACTCGTTGGGCGTCGTCGGCTTTCGCGCGCTCACCGGTGCGCTTCCCTTCAATGCCGACACGGCCACCGCGGTGCTTGTCTCACACGTGACGAAGGCCGCGCCGAAGGTGCTCGACGTCGCGCCGGGAGTGCCGCCGGCGCTCGCGGCGATCATCGATCGATGCTTGATGAAGGACCGCGACGCGCGCTTCGCGTCCGGCGCCGAGATGGCGAAGGCGATCGACGAAGCCGCCGGCGAGATCGCGCGCCACACCGCGGAGATTGCGCAGACGCCGCCGGTGGTGTCGGCGCGGGAGGCGGAGGCTGTGTGGAAGCGCGCGGCCGAGCTGCAGGCGGAGACGGGATTGCAGCAATCGCTTCGAAGTCCCGCACAGCCACTCGCTCCGTCGACGGATGAGGACCGTCGCTCGCTGACGAGCGGCTACAAGTTCGAGAACGTGCGCGACGCGGCGGCCGAGGCGGGGATTCCGCAGCGATACGTGGATCGCGCGGCAAGCGATCTCGGACTGGCGACGGCAACGAACGCGGGGTCGTCGTTGGGCTTCACCGTCGAGACGCCCAAGCAGAACATCTGGGCCGGTTCGCCGATGAGCATCTTCTACGAAGTGGAGGTGCCTTTCGAAGCGAGCCCCGAGGACTACGAGCTGTTCGTCGACATGATTCGGCGAAAGGTGGGCGAGCCCAGCAACGTGAGCACGCTCGGCCGCACGCTGCTGTGGAGCGTCGGCGATCAGCAACGAAAACTGCAGCTCACCATCGCGACGCGTGCCGGCCGCACCACCATCCGCGCGGACGAGCGACTCAAGCCGCTCGCCGGCGCCCTGTTCGGCGGCATCGTTGGCGGAGTCGGTGGCGGAGTGGGCTCTGTCCTGGGCGTGCCACTCGGAGCGGGCGCGTTGCATTCGGTCTTCGCGGGCCTCGGGATGTTTGCCGCCGTGGTCGCCAGCGCGCTTCTCTTCGCGCGCCGCCGGTTTCGCGTCGTGCGGAGCAAGCGGGAAGCAGATCTGCGCAGCGTAGTCGACGCAATCGCGGACCAGATTCGTCGCTCCGCGCAGCCGACGCTGCCGAGGGGTCGGACGTAGTCCGCGAGTGCCTGCGTGGCGATAGGATGCGTCGCGCAACATCGAGATGAGTTGCACCGAGGCGACCGCTCGTAGCGTCCGTGGTCCAATACCACGGCGAGATTTTAGTGAACGACGACGAGCGGCAGGATCCCGACACGTACGCCATCATCGGTGCCGCGATGGAGGTGCATCGAGAGCTGGGCCCGGGATTTCTCGAGGCCGTCTATCGCCATGCACTGATCTTTGAGCTCGTGCGCCGCGGAATTCCTTGCCAGTGCGAGGTGAGGTTACTCATCCACTACAAGCGCTATCGGATCCCGATCGATTATCGCGCGGATCTGATGTGCTTTGGTTCAGTGATTGTCGAGCTCAAAGCGCTGACCAAGTTGACGGGGGTCGATCGTGCGCAGGTGCTCAACTACTTGAAAGCGAGCGGTCGCGAGAGGGCACTCCTGTTCAACTTCGGCGCCTCGAGCCTCGAGTACGTCCGCCTAGTCGCTGGATGGTCTCACTCGTCCCTGACTAAACGTCAACAGCCCATCAAAGATTGATGAGCTCTTTCAAAGCCACGTTCAAAGGCCAGACCTCTTATGGAGCGCTTGCTGAGCCTTCGAGCGTTTGCTGCACTGTTCCGGAGACGAGGACAAAGCAAAAAGCTCATCAAAGATTTCGCCGATGATGCAGAATGAAAATGCCAAGCGAGCAATCTGCGTAATCTGCGTAATCTTTGATGAGCTCTTTCACAAGCCGCGTTCAAGGCCAGAAATTTTAAGGAGCGCTTGCCGAGCCTTTGAGCGTCCGCTGCCTGTCGCGGAGACGAAGACAGAGCTAAAAAGCTCATCAAAGATTAAGCAGATGACGCAGATTGAAATGCCCAAGCACGAGCAATCTGCGTAATCTTTGATGAGCTCTTACAGAGCCACAACGACGACAAGAGAATCGTTTGATGAGCTCTCTACCGCGTCCTATCGTCCTCCGCGAACGATCCCGGCAATGAGCCCGATCAACCTTCCGATCGGCCCAAAGAAAAAGACGCTCGTCATCGATGCCTCGAGCGAGCGATCGTGCGCGTTCGACGAGAACCGCTGTACGAGGAAATAGCTCGCAATCGCCGCAATGAGAAATCCGATGATGCCGAAGAGGAGGCCGAAGCCGAGTCGACGCGCGAGCATTTCAGCGCCCGGCGATCGTCACCAGCCGATCCCGTAGTCTTCGCCGTGATTGCTCGACCCGCCCCACATCGTGCGATGGACGCGGTCGAATAGGATCGCGTTGATCGGCCCCGATGACCGCTCGACGAATTGCAGCGTGTAACCCATCGCTAGCAGCGCCGCGCGCGTCTGCTCGGGGAGAGACGTCGCGACCTCCATGCGGCCCGGACGCGACTCGTGCGCGCCGAACGACGAGCGCATCTGATAACTGTTGATGTTCGGCGCCTCAGTCGCCTGCTGCACCGTCATGCCGAACTCGACCACGTTCAGGAAAAACTGCAACAGGTTCTGGTCCTGCGAGTCGCCGCCCTGCACGGCGAAGGCGAGATACGGCGCGCCATCCTTGAGGGCGAGCGTCGGCGTCAGCGTCACGCGCGGATGCTTGCCGGGCTCGATGACGTTGAACGGACCGTCCTTCGCTTCCGTCACGAACGACTGCGCGCGCTGGCTCAGTCCAATGCCGGTATGTCCCGCAATGACCGCGGGGATCCACCCACCACTCGGCGTCACGCTCACGACCCAGCCTTCCTCGTCGGCGGCTTCGATCGATGTCGTGCCGCTGTAGAAAGAATTCATGAACGCGGAGTCGGACTGCTGCGGCTGCGGCACGGGACGATCCTGTTGGCCGCTCACCGTCGAGTCCTTCGTCGTAGCGGCGGTCCACTGCGCGAGGAGCTGCGAGAAGGGATTGGTGCCGCCCTGGAACGGATACGGATCACCGGGCTTCACCGTCGCGTCGTTCTTCGTCCAATCGATCTGCGCGTAGCGCGATTTCGCGTACTCCTTCGACATCAGTCCCTTCACCGGCTCCTCCGGCGGGAAGTACGGATCGCCGTAATAGAAGTCGCGGTCGGCGAAGGCGAGGTTCATCGCCTGGTAGACGGTGTGGATGTACTTCGGCGAGTTGTAGCCCATCGACTTCACGTCGGCGTTCTCGAGGATGTTCAGCGCTTGCAGCAGCGCCGGACCCTGCTGCCACATCGGGAGCTTGTAGACCTCGACGCCGCGGTAGTTGGTGTGCAGCGGCTCCTCGATGCGCACCTTCCAATTTGCCAGATCCTGCATCGTGAAGAGTCCGCCATCCTCCTGCACACCGCGCACGAGCTCGCGCGCGATGTCGCCTTTATAGAATCGATCGTACGCCGCGTAGATCGCCTGCTTCCGCGTCTTTCCCGCCCTGAGCGCCTGCTGCTCGGCGTCGACCAACTTGCGCCACGTCGCCGCGAGATCTTTCTGCACGAAGATCTCGCCCGGCTCCGGCGCTTCCCGCGCCGCACCCGCGTGCGGGAGCATGATCGCCGGCGAGTATTTCCATTGCTTGATCCAGCTCTTCTGACGCTCGATGCCGTTCGCGAGCTGCGCCTCGATCGCGTAACCGTCGGCCATCTGGATCGCCGGCGCGAGCACATCCTTGAGCGACAGCTTCCCGTACTCGGCCACCATTGTCAGCAGTCCGCCGACAGTGCCCGGTGTGACGGCGGCGAGCGGCCCGTACTCGGGCGGAAACTTGAGGCCCTTGCTGTGGTAGTACTCCGCCGTCGCCCCGGTCGGCGCGACGCCGAGCGCGTTGAGGCCGATGACTTTCTTGGCGTGCGGGTCGTAGATCAGCGCCTGCGTCTCACCGCCGCATGACAGCGTATCCCACATCGTGCAGCCGGCCGCGAGCATGGCGGCAGCCGCATCGACCGCGTTGCCACCTTTCTGGAACGCCATCGATCCGGCGGTAGCCGACAGCGGCTTGCCCGTGATGGCAAGCCAGTGCTTCGCGTGGAGCGGCGGCTTTTCCGTTTGCGCGCCGCGCGGATCCATCGCGCCGATCGGCTGGCCCGGCCGGGGAGCGCGAGCTTGGGCAGCGGCGCTTGGGGCAGCGAGCGCGATCGCCGCGAGCGCGGCGACGTGGATGGGAGAGCGAAGGGATGTCGTCATGGTGGCCTGCGCATGGAGCGCGGTGCGTGAGCGAAAAGTTCGCTGCCCCAATGTGAAGTGACCCGCGGCGCCCGGCTAGCGCCCGTGCCCCTCGTCGTACTGCTTCACAGTCTTCTTCGGCGCGAGACGCCGCCACTCGTCCTCGAGCAGCTCCGCGAGCTGCGCGCGATCAGCGGACGCGAGGCGCACCAGCACCGCGGGATAGTCGCGGTAGTGGTCCGTGATGAAGTACGTCTCGGGCGACACGCGCATCAACATATCGCGATCGATGAACGTCGTGCGCATGGCCAGCGTCTCGCCGTCCTCCTTGAGCCGCGCCATGAACTTGCCTTTCACCTTGATCGACAGCGTTCCGTATGACGTCGACTCCTCGACGCCGGGTAGATGGCGAACGAGGCCTAGCACATCGCCGAACGCGAGCGGTGTCGCTTTTTTCGCGGCGCGACGCTTGGGGGGCATAGGCCGGCATCACTGTAAGAAGGTTGTGCTGATCAGATTAATCGTACCGATCATGCCGGATCGGGTTGGCCGAGCATGTAGTTGTTCCCCTCAAAAAATATTTGCGGTCGTGTGCGACATGTGTGACAGGGTTGCCTGAGAAGGACAGGTCGCAGTCTCCGCCCGAATCCGATCGCTCGGGCTCTGATCCGCACAAAAATATGTACAGCGATGCCCGCCCCCGCCCCGTTGACACCACGCGCCGCACAGCCATATTGGCCTTACCTAACTAGCTAGGTGAGGCGGGCCGCTTATGCAGAATCGCAAGAACGATATCCTCCAGGGCACGCTCGCCCTCCTCGTGCTCAAGAGCCTCGCCGCCCGCGGCGCGATACACGGCTACGCGATCACCGCCCACATCCACAACGTCTCGGCCGAGCTGCTGCGCGTCGAGGAAGGTTCGCTCTACCCCGCCCTCCACCGCATGGAGCAGGACGGATGGGTGCGCGCCGCGTGGGGCGTCACGGAAAAAAATCGTCAGGCACGCTACTACTCGATTACCGCCGAGGGCAAGCGCCAGCTCGCTCGCGAAGAAGAGAGTTGGGCAAGGCTGCGCGATGGCGTGCAGCGCGTGCTGCGGTTTGCCTGACAAAAAAGAACCGACCATGGCCTGGTATCATCGATTCGCCAACGCGCTGCGACCGCGCCGCCTCTCTCAGGACCTCGATCGCGAGCTGTCGTTCCACGTTGCGGAGCTCGTCGACGATCTCGTTGCCGGCGGCATGAGTGAGCGCGACGCGCTCAACGAGGCGCGGCGCAGGTTTGGAAACGTTGGTATCCAGAAGGAGCGCACGCGCGACATCGATACCATGGCCTGGCTCGCCTCGCCCGGCGCCGACATTCGCTATGCGCTGCGCGCGCTTCGCCGCTCGCCAGGATTCGCGACGGTCGCCGTTCTCTCGCTCGCGCTCGGCATCGGTGCCAACTCCGCCATCTTTGGACTCGTCGATGCGGTGATGCTGCGCTCGCTCCCCGTGCAGCGGCCACGCGAGCTGCTTCAGGTATCGGCGAACGGTCACTACGGTGTGGTCAGCAATCCTGTGTGGGAGCAGCTGCGCGACCGGCAAGATGTTTTCTCGAGCGCGCTCGCTTACGGGAATGCGCAATTCAACCTGAGCGCGGCAGGCGAAGCGCGGTACGCCAAGGGCGCGTGGGTGAGCGGCGACTACTTCTCCACGCTCGGCGTGCACGCGCACCTCGGCCGATTGCTGGTGAAGAGCGACGACTGTCGCGGGTGCGCTCCGGTCGCGGTGCTCAGCTACCAGTTCTGGCGCACGCACTTCGCGGGCGATCCAACGGTCGTCGGCCGGACCATCGCCCTCAACGAGCATCCATTCGTCATCGCCGGCGTATCCGCCGCGGGCTTTACCGGCGTCGAGGTGGGCGAAGCCAAGGACATCTTCGCGCCGATCTGCACCACGGCGATCGTCTTTGGCAGCACCGGCAATCTCGATAGCCCGGGCACCTCGTGGCTCTACATGCTTGCGCGGCCAAAGCCGGGGATTCGGATCGAGCAGGTAGGCGCGCGCCTCACCGCGCTCGCGCCATCGATCTTCGAGGCGACCGTTCCGGCCAACCGCGGGGCCGAGAGCCGGAAGGATTACCTGCGCCAGACGCTGGGCGTGACGCCGGCAGCGAATGGCATTTCGAACCTGCGCAGCGAATATGGACGCGCGCTCGTCATGCTGATGGTCGTCGTCGCCCTGGTGCTCCTCATCGCCTGCGCCAATGTCGCGAACTTGCTCCTTACACGCGCGACCGTGCGCGAGCGCGAGATCGCGATTCGCTTGGCGATCGGCGCCGGCCGGCGGCGACTCATTCGGCAGTTGCTCACCGAGAGCCTGCTCCTCTCGACGCTCGGCGCGGTTGCCGGTGCGATCCTGGCGCGTTGGGGAAGCCGCCTGCTCGTGGCCATGCTCACGAGCAGCCGCAGCGCCGTGTTCCTCGATCTCTCGCCGAACGTGCGCGTCTTCATCTTCACCGCCGCCGTCGCCGTGGCGACGGGAGTGCTCTTTGGTCTCGTTCCCGCGTGGCGAGCGACGCACGTGCAGCCGCATACCGCGATGAAGGCGAATGGCCGAGGCATCGCGCGGGGCCAATCGCGTTTCTCGTTGGGCAGAGCGCTCATCGTCATTCAGGTCGCGGTGTCGCTGGTGCTCGTCGTCGGCGCCGGACTCATGCTCGGCACCTTCCGCCGGCTGACGACACTCGATACCGGCTTCCAACGCGAGGGCGTGCTCCTCGTCGACGTCGACATCAGCGGCGGGAAGTACAAGCGGCCGCAGCGCGCGGAGATCTTTCGGAACATGCTCACGCACGTGCGCGCGGTGCCGGGCGTGCAAGCGGCTGCGACCTCGAACATCACCCCCGTCAGCGGCTCGGCCTGGTCGGACGACATTGTCGTCGACGGCTACACGGCGAAAACTCGCGAGGACGGCGTCGCGTTCTTCAATCAGGTCGGCGACGGCTACTTCGAGACGATGGGAACGCGGCTGCTGGCCGGCCGCGCCTTCGATGAGCGCGACGGTGTCACCGCACCCGGCATCGCGGTCGTCAACGAGTCGATGGCGCGTCACTTCTTCGCCACCATCAATGTCCTCGGCAAGCGCTTTCGCGTCCTGCAGGGTCAGAAAACGGGACCGCCGATCGAGATCGTCGGGATCGTGGAGGACGCCAAGTACAAGTCGTTGCGCGATCCCGCGCCGCCGACCGTCTATCTCGCCTTGAGCCAGGACTCGACGCCGAGTCCGTATCTCACGTACGACGTGCGCGCCGCAACGTCGACGGCGGCGATCGCGCCGGCCGTGCGCAACGCGATGCTCGCCGTGAGCCCGGCCGTCTCCCTCAACTTCACCTCTTTCGCCCGGCAGGTCGACGAGTCTGTCGCGCGCGAAAAGTTGCTCGCCACGCTGTCCACCTTCTTCGGCGGACTCGCGCTGCTCTTGGCGACGATCGGACTGTATGGCGTGATGTCCTACAACGTCGCACGACGCCGCAATGAGATCGGCATCCGCATGGCGCTCGGCGCCGCGCGGGCGCGTGTGATGCGCATGGTGCTCGGCGAAGTCGCGCTCCTCGTGGGCATCGGCGTGGCGCTTGGATTGGTGTTCGCGCTGGCGTCGTCGCGGCTGCTGACGGTGTTCCTCTACGGCATGGCGCCGAACGACCCGGCCACCATCGCCGGCGCGGTCCTTCTCTCGGTTCTCGTCGCCGTGGTTGCGGGGTATCTGCCTGCGCGGCGCGCGTCTCGGGTGGATCCGATGCTGGCGCTGCGAGAGGAGTGAAGTCGCGGGATTGCCACGCCTCGGAGTGACGCTTCATCTTCAGAGCGTACGCATCACCTCTCCACTCCGAGGCTCCCATGCTCCGCGCTCGCCGCATCGCCCGCGCGCTCGTCACATCGATCGTCGTCATCGGTACCGCTCGCGCGGCGGGCGGTCAAGCAAAGCCCACCATCGCGCAGTTCATTGGCAGCTCGGAGGCGATGGAGATCACGTCGGCGAAAAAGGCCGATCGCGTGGCGTGGTCCGCCTACGATCGCGGCATGCGCAACGTGTACACGGCGGCCGCCCCCGGCTTCCAGCCGGTGCGCGTCACGAGCTTCATGAAGGACGACGGTACCGATCTCAGCAGCGTCGGGCTCTCCGACGATGGCTCGACCGTCGTCTTCGTGCGTGGCTCCGCGCCGAACCGCGCGGGGTGGGTGGCCAATCCCTCGCACGATCCCGCCGGCGCCGAGCGCGCGATCTGGGCCGCGCGCACGAGCGGCGGCGCGGCGTGGCGCGTGGCGGAAGGCAGTGCGCCGGTGCTCTCCCCGGATGGACGCTACGTGCTCTTCGTGAAGGACGGCCAGATCTTTCGCGCGCGCGTCGCGCACGGTGGGCCGGTGGCGGCGATGGACACCGGAGGCATTCCCTTCATCAAGCAGTGGGGCCGGCAGTCGAATCCGCGCTGGTCGCCGGACGGCTCGCGCATCGCGTTCGTCAGCGATCGCGAGAATCACGCACTCATCGGGGTCTACGATGTGAAGAGCCGCACCGTCGATTTCGTGTCCCCGAGTGTCGACTGCGATGGAAGTCCCACCTGGTCACCTGATGGCAAGCGCATCGCTTTTGTCCGGCGGCCAGGCACTCCGTTCGGTCTGCAGGCGCAGGCCGGGAGCGGCGGCATCGGCAATCCGACCGGTCCCGCGTTCAATGCGGCGAACGCCGCGGCGGCACAGCAAGCGCGCGCGTTCGGATTCGGCGGCGGATGCGGCGGCGGTGGGGGTGGCGGCGGCGGACGCGCCGGGCAACCCGGCGACTCGACTCGTCCCGCCCAACGCGCGCCCGGGCTCTACACGTCCGCGTTCACCGGTGGATACACGCTGTCGGTGATGGTGGCCGACGTCGCCAGCGGCAAGGCGCAGGAGCTGTGGCACAACGCGCCGAACGATCGTGTGTTCGCGAACATCAACAATCTTCGCTGGGCCGGCGAGAGTCTGATTTTCCCGAACAACAATGCGCCGAATGACGAGTGGGATCGCTACTACGCGATCAACCTGTCCTCGCCGAATTCGGGGCCGTTAAAGCTGACGACGACCGATGGACTGATTGAGGACAACAGCTCGATCGCGCTGTCGCCCGATGGCAAGACGCTCTACTACTGCACCAACGCGAACGACATCGAGCGCCGCCACATCTGGGCGGTGCCGACGAGCGGTGGCACGCCGAAACAGATCTCCACGGGTGAAGGCATCGAGACGTACCCTGCGCCGCTGGCGTCGGGCAAGACTGTCGCGGTGCTCTACTTCAGCGCGAATACGCCGGCGTCCGTGGCGGTCGTGCCGGCCGCCGGTGGCGCGCCGAAGATGATCACGTCGCTGCCGAAAGACTTTCCGCAGGCCGAGCACGTGATGCCGCAGATCGTGATGACGAAAGCGGCCGACGGTCTCGACATCCACAACCAGCTCTTTGTGCCGAAGGACTTGAAGCCCGGCGAGCGGCGGCCGGCGATCATCTTCGTCCACGGCGGGCCGCAGCGGCAGATGCTGCCCGGCTATCACTACATGCAGTTCTATCACTGGTCGTACGCCATCAATCAATGGCTGGCCAATCAGGGCTATGTCGTGATGTCCATTAACTACCGCAGCGGCATCGGTTACGGCCGTTCGTTCCGCAACGCGGCGAACACCAACGCGCGCGGCAACTCCGAATATCAGGACGTGCTCGCCGGCGCGAAGTATCTCCAGTCGCGCGCCGACGTCGATCCAAAGCGCGTCGGCATCTGGGGACTATCCTACGGCGGCCTGCTCACGTCGCAGGCCCTCGCGCGCAACTCCGACATCTTCGTCGCCGGCGCCGATCTCGCGGGCGTGCATCTGTACGGCAACTCGCTCGACTCGACCAATCTCTCGTACAAGTCATCGGCGATCTCGGCCATCGACACGTGGAAGTCGCCGGTGTTCCTCGTCCAGGGTGACGACGACCGCAACGTCGACTTCGCGCAGATGGTCGGGCTGGTGCAGCTCCTCCGCGCGCACAACGTCCACTACGAGCTCGAGGTCATCCCCGACGACGTGCACGAGTCGCTGATCCACGCTCGCTGGATCGGCACCTTTGGGCGCATGGGCGACTTCCTGCATCGCTTTGTCTGGAGCGCGCCGGGCGCGGCGACGACGGGCAGTCAGAAATAAGGGCAGATGTCAGATGTCGGTGACGTCATTGCAGCAGGCGTGCGACGATCCGCGCGACGTGAATCTGCGTCGTGTCGAGAAAGGGAATGCCCTCCTCGCGCACATCGCCGAGGATCAGTGGCAGCTCCGTGCCGCCGAGGATGACGCCGTCGATGGCATCGTCCGCGCGCATGCGGCGGACGATGGCCAGCAATCGCTCTTTGGTCTCGTCCAGGATGATGCCGGGCACCAGCTCGTTCATGTACTTGTCGTGAATGAAATCCTGCTCGGCCGGCGATGGCAGGATGAGCGCGATGCCTGCGGCGTCGAAGACATCGGGAAAGAAGCGAGCCTGCATGGTGAAGCGCGTGCCGAGCAGCGCGAGACGCGAAAGATGCAGCTCTACCGCCGCGTCGCGCGTCGCTTCGACGATGCTGATGAGCGGAATCGGCGAGCGCTGGCGCAGTGCGTCGAACACCATGTGCGGCGTGTTCGCCGCGATCACGGCGAAGCCGGCGCCGGCCGCCGCGAGCGTTTGGATTTCCGCGAGCAGCACCTGCGCCACCGCCGCCGTGTCGTTCACGCCGAACAGCGCGACCAGCGCCTGCATGTCGATGCTGTTGATGATGATTGACGGCGAGCTACGGTCATCCTTCTTGCGAGCGCGATAGGCGTCGACGATCGATCGATAGTAGATGATCGTCGACTCCGGTCCGATGCCGCCGATGATGCCGACCGTCCGCACGTCGTCCGCCATACTCAGCGGTTCA
>JALZAE010000124.1 GCA_030948535.1 Gemmatimonadota bacterium
GACCAAAGACGGGATCCGTCTCGGTCTCGGCGCCATCGAGGGAGCCGTCGAGCACGGCGCGGATCATCGCGCGCGTGTGGCTCAGCTTCATCCGCGAGCCCGTGCCGTACGCGCCGCCGGTCCAACCGGTGTTCACCAGCCACACGGTGGCGTCGTGCTCCGAGAGGAGCTTGCCGAGCATGTCGGCGTACTTGGTCGGATGCCAGACGAGAAACACCGCGCCGAAGCAGGCACTGAAGGTCGCCTGCGGCTCGGTGACGCCGCGCTCGGTGCCGGCCACCTTCGCGGTGTAGCCGGACAGGAAGTAGTACATCGCCTGCTCGCGCGTGAGCTTCGCGATGGGCGGCAGGACGCCGAATGCATCCGCAGTGAGAAAGACGATGTTCTTCGGGTGCCCGCCGCGTCCGCCCGGAACGTGGTTCTCGATGTAGTGGAGCGGGTACGACGCGCGGGTGTTCTCGGTGATGCTCTGATCCTCGAATTTCACCGTGAGCGAGTCGTCGTCCAGCACGACGTTCTCGAGGATGGTGCCGAACATCTGCGTGGTCTGATAGATGTCGGGCTCACCCTCGGCGCTGAGATTCACGACTTTCGCGTAGCAGCCGCCCTCAAAATTGAACACACCTTCGTCGGACCAGCCGTGCTCATCGTCGCCGATGAGATAGCGCTCGGGGTCCGCCGAGAGCGTCGTTTTGCCGGTGCCCGAGAGACCGAAAAACAGCGCGGTATCTCCCTTCTCGCCGATGTTGGCCGAACAATGCATGCTCAGCACGCCCTGCTTCGGCAGCAGATAATTCATCACGGTGAAGATGGACTTCTTGAGCTCACCCGCGTACCGCGTGCCGCCGATGAGGATCATGCGCTTGGCAAGATTCAAAATGATGAACGTGCCGGTGCGCGTGCCGTACGTCGCCGGATCGGCCTGGAACTCCGGCGCATGGATCACCGTGAAGTTCGGATCGAAGCTCGACAGCTCCTTCCGGTCCGGGCGGATGAACATGTTCCGCACGAACGCCATGTGCCACGCGTTCGGCGACACGAAGCGCGCGGAGAGGCGGAACTTCGGATCGGCGCCGCAATAGAGATCCTGAATGAACAGCTCGTCCTGCGCGTCGAGGTGCGTCTGCACGTCGGCGAGGAGCGCGTCGAACTTCTCCGGCGGGAATGGCTGGTTGACCTTGCCCCACCAGACGTCCTTTTCGCTGCTCGGCTCCTTCACGACGAACTTGTCGTTGGGCGAGCGGCCGGTGTGCGGCGTCGTGACGGCGCAGAACGGCCCCATGTCGGCGAGCTGTCCTTCTTCGCGGCGAATCGCGGCCTGGATGAGCTCGGGCGCGATGTAGTTCCAGTGCAGCTCGCCCTTGGGATGCAGTCCCTGCTTCTCGAGGGTGCGGCGGTCGGTGGTCGGTTCGGTGATGGTAGCCATTGGGTCGGTGTCGGGTGTGTGGTGGGCGCGCTTATCTGCGCTCCTGCGCATCTACGACGGCGACCGCCGCCATGTTGACGATTTCTTCGACGTCCACGCCTTCCTCGAGAACGTGCACGGGCCGATTCATCCCCACAAGAATCGGGCCGATCGCCGTCGCGCCGCCGAGATCTCGCAACAACTTGTAGGCAATGTTGCCCGCGCTCAAGTTCGGAAAGATAAGAACGTTCGCACGTTCTTTGAGGACGCTGAACGGATACATCGTCGCCAGCTTGCTTTCGTCCATGGCGGTGTCGGCCTGCATCTCACCGTCGACCACCAGCGACGGATCGCGCTGGCGCAGCAACGCCACCGCCCGCGCGACCTTGTCCGCCTCCGGATGGCGCACCGACCCGAAGTTCGAGAACGACAGCATGGCGATCCTCGGCTCGATACCGAACGTCCCCACGATGCGCGACGCCGAGTAGGCGATCTGCGCCAATTCCTCCGCCGTGGGGTCGATGGTGACGGTGGTGTCGCCGCAGAACACGACATGTTTCTCGAGCACGAGCATGTACAGTCCACTGACCAGCCCGTTCTTCGGGTGCGCGCCGATCACCTCGAGCGCGGGCCGGATCGTCTCGGGGTAGTGCAGGCTGACGCCGGAGACGAGCGCGTCCGCGTGGCCGAGCGCCACCATCACCGACCCGAAGTAGTTCGCGTTGTAGAGGCGCGTATGGGCTTCGCCGAGCGACAGCCCTTTGCGCTGGCGCTTCTCCCAGAGATAGCGCGCGAACTCATCGCGCCGCGGCGAGGTCGACGGATCGTGAATCTCGACCTGGTCGAGATTGATGCCGAGCTCGAGCGCCGTCGCCTCGATGATCACGCGATTGCCGAGCAGTACCGGCTCGGCGATTCCTTCCTGCATGATGATGCGCGCGGCGCGAATGATTCGCGGATCTTCCCCTTCGGGAAATACGACGCGCTTTGGGTCCTGCATCGCGCGCGTGATGATACCGCGCATGATGCCACGCGCGCGGCCGAGGCGGCTCTCCAGCTGCTCGCGATAGGCATCGAGATCGATCATGTCCTTCGCCGCGCCGCTCACTACGGCGGCCCACGCGACGGCCGGCGCGACCCACAGCAGCACGCGCGGGTCGAAAGGGTAGGGAATCAGATACTCGGCGCCGAACTTGACGTTGCTGAGCCCGTACAACGTGGCGACGCTCGGCGGGACCTCTTCCTTGGCGAGCGCCGCCAGCGCGCGCGTCGCCGCCATCTTCATCGC
>JALZAE010000132.1 GCA_030948535.1 Gemmatimonadota bacterium
GCACAGATCGACGTCCTGTCCGCAATGCCGAAAGAGAGGGTCACGGCACCCAAACGGCGATATTTGTGCAATCTCTCCGCGTCGGCCCCTTTTGGTATGCCGTTTTGGTCTACAGATTCAATGGACGCGACCGACCCCCCGCCACGAGGTTCAGTGATCATGCCGGCCACTACTCCGCTCGCCATGCGCGCCCCGCGAATGCTCGCCGCCGCTGCGCTCCTCTTCGTCGCTGCCGCTCCGCTCGCGGCGCAGAAGGAGCCGTATCCCGGATTCGATGCCTACGTCACCGCGGCTATGAAGACGTGGGACGTCCCGGGTCTAGCGATCGCCCTCGTCCGCAACGACTCGGTGATCTATCTGAAGGGCTACGGCGTGCGCCAGCTCGGCAAGCCGGACGTGGTCGATCCGCAGACGATGTTCGCGATCGGCTCGTCATCGAAGGCATTCACCGCTGCGTCCATCGGCATGCTGATCGATGAGGGGAAGCTCAAGTTCGACGATCCGGTGACCAAGTATCTTCCCGGCTTCGAGATGTACGATCCGTTCGTCACTCGCGAGCTCACGGTGCGCGATCTCCTGTCGCATCGGAGCGGCCTCGCGCGGGGCGATCTCGTGTGGTACGGCAGCGAGCTGGACCGTGACGAGGTGCTGCGGCGCGTGCGATTCCTCAAGCCGTCCTGGGGCTTCCGCGCGCAGTTCGGCTATCAGAACCTGATGTACTTGGCCGCCGGACAAGTGGTGGCCGCGGTCTCCCACCAGACGTGGGACGACTTCGTCCGCGAGCGGATCTTCACGCCGCTCGGCATGACGTCGACGAACACGAGCGTGACTAAGCTCGCCAGCCTCACCGACGTCGCCCAGCCGCATCAGAAGATCGACGATACGGTGTTGGCGATACCCTATCGCCGCATCGACAACGCCGGCCCCGCGGGATCGATCAACTCGAACGTGACGGACATGGCGCAGTGGGTGCGCTTCCAGCTCGCCGGCGGAAAGTTCGGCGGCAAGCAGCTGCTCAGCACGCGCGTTCTGGACGAAGAGCACATGCCGCAGACGATCATCCCCGTATCGCCCCAAGTGAAGAAGCTGTATCCCCAGACGCACTTCACCAGCTACGGCATGGGCTGGTTCCTCGAGGACTATCGCGGCAAAGAGATCTGGCACCACGGCGGCAACATCGACGGCATGACCGCGCTGGTGGCGATGCTCCCCGAAGAGCACCTCGGGCTCGTCATTCTCACCAACATGAATGGCACGCCGCTGCCGAGCCTGCTCATGCACCGGACCTGGGACCTGCACCTCAAGGCGCCGCTCACGGACTGGAGCGCGATGATGAAGAAACTGGCCGACAGCACTGCCGTCATCGCGGCCGCCGCGCAGAAGAAGCAAGAGGCGACGCACGTCACTGGCACCAAGCCGTCGCTCGCCCTCGAGCAGTACGCGGGGACGTACAGCGACAGCATGTACGGCCAGCTCAAGATCACCATGCAGAACGGCGCGCTCTACGCGTCGATGGGGCCGAGCTTTGAGGGCCCGCTCGAGCACTGGCACTACGACACCTTCCGCGCGATCTGGAAGGCGCGCTCGCTCGGGAAGGCGATGATCACCTTCCCGTTGAACTCCGCGGGCAAAGCCGACGCTGCGCGCGTGGAGTTGGGCGCCATGGGCACGACGGAATTCAGGCGCGCGCCGGAGCCGAGAGCGGCGAGAGCAGGGCAAGAATGAAAAGGGCAGATGTCAGACGTCAGGTGTCAGTGACTGCGCACTCTCCAGCAATCGCGGTCACTGACATCTGACCTCTGATATCTGCTGTCAGGCCTCGACAGGAACGTCGTGCTCCCCCGCTGGAAGCCCATAGTTGCCGGCGTCCAAAGTCTCCTCCGGGGCGAATGCGCTCACCGTGACCCGCGGCGGCACCGGATTCCGCCTTTCCATCAGAGTGTGATTGGCGCATTGACCGCCCAGGAGAGAAGCCGATGCCGAGCAACGACGAGAGCACCGAGACCGGAACCGCCGCGAATGCCGTGAGTGAAGCGGTCACCAACGTCACGGCCGCTGGGTCGTCTCATCCGTCTCCGCCGATCGAGGCCGAGCCGGTGTTCATCGGCCATCTGCCGGACGGCTATGAAATTCCGTATGGCGTCACGGTGCACGTGCTCGAGCCCGACGAGACCGGCGCGCTGCGCGATCACCAGATGAGCGAAGATTCCATTGCGCGCGTGGACCCGGTCACGCATCAGGTGCAGCACATCTATCATGGCCAGGTGATCGACGCGGAACATCCGCCAGCGGTGCCCGAGGGAAATCCGGCGCCCGAGCCGATCTTCATCGGCGAGATACCCGACCATTTCCAGATGCCCTACGGCCAGACCGTGCACGTGTTGGTGCAGAACGAGGACGGCGCGCTCGTCGATCGCCGCGTGCAGGAGGAGCCGATCGGGCACGTGAACAAGGAGACCGGCGAGCGCGAAGTGATCTGGCACGGACAGGTCATCGATCCGCTCCATCCGCCGGCACCAAGCGAGGGATCGGTGCAGCCCGAGCCGGTGTTCGTCGGGCACGTGCCGGACGGCTATCAGTTTCAGCCGGGCGTCACGGTGCACGTGCTCGAGGCGAGTCCCGATAGCGATGGCCTGCGCGACCATCGCATCGTCGAGGAGCCGATCATGCAGACGGACCGGGAGACGGGCGATACCCTCACGATCTGGCACGGCACAGTGATCGATCGCCAGCACCACGACAGCGACAATGCGCCGCACCATGCCGGCGATTCCTCCGAGCATGGCCACGACGCGTCAGCGCATTCGTCCGACGCGGCAGGCGAAGGCACGACCGGGCACGAGTAGCCGCCACTTCACGGGCGCGCTCCACGATGTCATCTTCTCGCATTCACGCTGCTGCCGTCCGCCGCGCAAACGATCACGTGGAGGGATGCGCCATGAAGAGCCGATTGAAGCGCGCACCAATGTTGCTGGTCGCCGCCACCTCGCTGTGCGCCCTCGCGCCGCTGGTGAGTCCGGCGAGCGCCTTCGCCATCCAGGGACAGAAGTTGACGCCGGCGGCCGCTCTCGACTCGGCGAAGAAACTCAAGGAGGCGGCGAAGAAGCTGAAGGAAGAAGATGACGCGCGGAAAGACGTGATCGACGAGGCGAAGAAAGGCCATGGCCCGTCAGCCATCGAGGGCGAAGCCAAGAAGCGCGACTCGGCCGCGGCCAAGAAAGCGAAGGAAGACGAAGGGAAGCAGAAGAAGTGGGAAGGGGACATGGCCAGCGACAAGGCCAAGGCGGCCAACAGCCCCGCGGGAAGCAAGGCTAAGAAAGATTTTGAGGAGGCCGCCAAGACGGACTCCCAGAACGCCGAGTTCTACAGGAGGGCGGCGAAGAAAAAGCGCGAGAAGGATGAGGCCGAGGCGACGAAGCTGAGAAAGATCGAAGGCGATGCACAGAAGGAAGGCGTGCCCAACGATCCCGCGGGCGCGAAGAAAAAAGCGGAGGATCTGGAGAAGAAAAACGCCGCCGATAAGGCCGCGCGTGAAAAGCTGATCGAAGACGCGGAGAAGCTGGAAAAGCAGGCGAAGGAGAAGTAGTAGCCGCTATTTTCCCTCGTCCGCCGTGGGCCCGTACATCTGCGGCACGGCAACGTCGACGAGCCGCAGATAGACGCCGAGTTGCGCGCGATGGTGCACGATGTGATTGAGCACCATCGAGCGCAGCATCTGGTAGCGGCTCTGCGTCATCACGACCGCGCCCGCCTTCTTCAGTGTCCACGGCACCTCGAATTCCTTGTCGCTGGCGCCGGCGATCGCCGCGCGTGCCTCGGCGGCGTTCTTGTCGAACTCCGCCAGGAGCGTCGCCGTTTTCTCGATCGAGTAGCCGGGGAACTTCGGTCCCGTCGTCGGCGCGATGTCGAGCTCCGTCACACGCATCATCATCGGTGCCCAGCCCGGCAGGCGAGCGACGAGCTGCGCGAGATGCGCCATCGGGAAGGATTTCGGATGCGGCTTCCACTCACCGCGATCGTCGGGCACGCGCGCCAGGACGGCCCGCGTGACCCTGATCTCGTTCTCGAGCTCGGGGAGGAGTAAGTCGGCGATCGGCATGAGCGGCTCCGAAAAAATGGTTGGCATCGGATAGTGAAGGTGGTGTACGCAGACGCAGCCGTGAGCGCAAGATGATCCTCCGCCGGCGTCCATTCCGCCATTGATGTCGGCAGGCCCGGCACCACTCGGTGCCATCGCATCCGCCAACCCGGCGCCCAACCATGGCAACGCTGTCGCAGAGCGAACGCATCGTGTACGTCTTCACCGCGGCCATCCTCGGCGTCGCGGCGATGGGCACGTACATCGAGGGCAATATCGTCGGGGAAAATGCGATCGTGCGCGGACAACCGCGCGCGCTCGACGACACGATTGGCGTCGTGTTGCGATTCAAGAAAGACACGACGCTGTACCTCGTCTTCAATCGGCG
>JALZAE010000161.1 GCA_030948535.1 Gemmatimonadota bacterium
GGCGGCGCACCCGCGTACTACGTGATGTACAACGGTATGAGCCCGCGCGGCACGCCGTCGGTGCTCCGCCTCGTCGGGTTGATGCGCGGAAGTGAGGAGTATGCCTTCATCATCAGCTCGCCAACGAGCGAGTTCCAGAACGCCAAGGGCTTCTTGCAGGCGATGGAGATGAGCTTCTCGTACGGCAGAGGCGGCGGCCGAGGCAATACGGATGATCCACAGTTTCCGCAGCAGCCTCGGCAGTACCCGCCGCAACAGCCACAGCAGCAGCCGCAATTTCCACAGCAGCCGCCGCCGCAGTATCCGCAACCGCCGCAGCAGGATCCGCAGCAGCCGCGCAACCAGCCGCAGTTCCCGCAGCAGCAGCCGCAATTCCCGCAACAGCAGCCGCAATTCCCGCAACAGCAGCCGCCCATGGCATCGTCAACGGGCAAGGCGTCCATGGGCGTCGCGCTTCGCAATCTCGACAAGGACGACCAGAACCAGCTCGGCTTCAAGGACACGAACGGCGCGATCGTGGCGCAGGTGCAGTCGGGGAGCGCCGCGGAGCAAGCGGGGATCATCCAAGGCGACGTGATCGTGAACGCCGATCGCCAGCCGATCAATTCGGCCGCCGATCTGGTCAAAGTGATCTCGAGTCACCGCATGGGCGACCAGATGGAAATCACCGTCGTTCGCCAGGGAAGACCGCAGGTTCTCCACGTCCAGTTCGGCGGATCGGGAAGGCGGAAGCCGCTGATTCCGACGTGATGACTGCGGGCTGGGGGGGCTGGGGGCAGGGGACTGGGGACTGGGGGTTGGGGCGCGGGAGAATACCACCAGCTGCCCAACCCCCATCCCCTAGCCCTCAACCCCTAGGGTGTGTTTCGCTCGAGATATCGTCGTACATCCATCTTCCTTCCCGTATTCCCTGAGCTCATGTACCGCACTTTGCCGAAGATCGGGCGCTCGGGACCCCAGGGGCGGTCATAGCGGCCCATCACCCAGGTGATGCCGCTCGTCGAATTCGGGTCGCGGCCGTCGAGCGCCCACTTGTTGTTGAGGTCCAGCATCCAGGCGAGCGCTTCGCGCGGATGGGGCGCCCACTCCAGAATCTTCTTGCCCCACAGCATTCGCAGATAGTTCTCGATGCGGCCTTCGGCGCGCAGCTGGTTCTGCGCGGCGTTCCACAACTCGTCGTAGGTCTCGCTTCGCTCGAGCATGTCGAGCGTCGCGACGTTCGGTCGCGCGTCGGCATCGTGCGTGAGGAGTGTCTCGCGCGCCCACGGCGGTAGCGAGTCAAAGCTGTCGTGCTCGGGAATGAACAGCGCGCCGTTGAAGCCGAGCTCGCGCCAGGTGATGACCTGATCGAGAAACGCCTCGCCGCTGGCACTCATTCCCCACCATCCCTCGCGCTTTCCGCTGGGACGAGACGCGGTGCGATCCGGACTCCATCCCTCGCGCTCGGCGATGGCGGCGAACAGCTCGTGCACCGAGAGAAATCCCCAGTGCAAGAATGGCGAGAGTCCGCTCGTGACGGCCGCATCGATGTCGTTGCGATCGCGCGCGTAGCGATCGTAACGCGTATCAATGAAGCGGCGCATCGCTTTGCGCGCTGCTCTCTCGCCACCGCGCAGCGCCACCGGTGGTACGGCGTGATCGATCGGCAACGTCGCGAGGTTGACGGCGCCGAGATCTGTCGGGGGCCATCTCCGCTCGATGGCGGTGAGCGCAAGCTCGAGCTCGGCACCGGGCCGGGGAAGCGAGCGCGCGCCGCGAAGCGGGCTCGGCGCCGGCGCATGGTCGAAGTGATCGTGCGCGACGCGCTGCACGTGACGCCGGAATTGGTGCGCGTAGACGAACGCCTTGTCGGTCGCGCGCATGGGCAGGAGACCGTTGCCGTCGACAGCCTCGAGCCGAACGCCGAGTGCGGCGAGCTTGCGCGCAGCGGCACGCGCCATTCGCGGCAGAAAGAATTCCGGATAGTCGTCGGTGACGACGACACACGCGTGGCGCGCGAGCGCCTCCAGCAATCCGCGCCCTCGGTCGCGCGCGGGCTCGACATACGGATAGTGCCGGACGCCCGCCGCCGCATATGTCTCGGCATTGTCGGCGAGACCATCGATCGCGAAGCGATGCAGGCGGTCGGATGCCCACCGGTAGTCGACGCGCAGCGCGTCGAGCACGATGAGCGGTCTGCCGAGCGCGCGAGCGTGCGCGATGGCATGCTCGAGAGCGAAGTTGAAGCGCGTGCGTCTCGCCGCGGTTTGCCAGTAGAGCACCACGTCGCGGCCGGGCGCGACGAGCGCGTCGTTGAGTGCGACGACGCGCCCGTGAGGAATCAACGACATTTTTTTCGCGACGCCGGGCACTAGTGCGGCGTGATGCTCCGGTCGGACGACCGCGGCAGCGCCATGCCCGACACGCGCTCGGCCAGCAGTCTGGTGACGAAGCGCTGCGCCTCGGACACGCGCTCGACCTCGAGTGCCGTCGTCTCAACGATCTGTTCGATGTGCGCCAAGCGCGTCTCGATCGCGCCGCTATCGAGCTGGGCCGGCACTTTGCGCACGGCGAGCCACTTCCCGATGAGCCGCGTCACCGAGATGAGCGCTGTGGTGCCGGCAATGAACACGAGCACATCGACCAGCATGCGTTCTTCCCACATAAAAACCTCGAGTGTCAACGCGAAAGGTTGAAGCGTCGTTCAGGGTTTGGCGATGGTTGCGGCCGCGATTGCGTTGTTGATCCGTCCCTCGAGCGTGCCGATGCTGCCGCATTGGACCGGATCGCGCGAGTTGCCGCCGGAGATGTCCTGGGCCTGCGCGTTCTGGATGTTGGTGACGACGATCGAGCCGCCCTTGTCGTCCGCCCTTACGGTGGTCAGGATCGTAATCGTAATGCGGTCCTCGTTGGCGCGCGGTCCGCTGAAGGAGCTGCCGCAGTTCAAGTAGGTGCTGATCGCGGCGCCGCCGAGTAGCCGCTTCTTCACGACCTCCGTCGCACCGAAGACACCATTGTCGAGGTCGACCGTGTTCAGATCGAGATCGAGAGCCTTGTAGGTATCGGCGATGGCGCGTTGCAGCTTCCGCGGTGGCACCGGAATCGTGACGGAGCGGCCCCCCTTGTCGGTCGTGCCGTGCACCACCGAGAACTGGTCACCCATGACGATGCGATCGCTGACACCGCCAACGTCCGCCGGCGGGCCCGCGCTGGCGCAGCCCGCTGCGATGAGCATGGCGAGAGGAGGCAGGCGGCGCATGATGACTCCGGATCAGAGGTGAGAGAGCACATCTATGATGTAGCGCTACACGCGCGCGGCCAAGACCAATACGCGAGCTGACGCCGAAATGTTCTCAGAGCTTGTCCCGGATCTTCGACGCCCAGCGATCGAGCGTGGCCCGGTTGGGAGTCGGCGGCGATGAGGGGTAGACGCGGAGCACGTCGTCACCGATCCGGCGCGGATGCACGTGAAAGTGGAGGTGCGGCACTTCCTGGTTCGCGCCCGCGCCGGCCGAGTGCCAGACGCTGAGCCCATCGCTTGGAAAGGCGGCATCGACCGCGCGCGCCACTCGCGCCAGCATTCCCATCAGCGCGGCGCCTGTCTCGTCGTCGAGCGCGCGAATGTCGACGACGTGACGGCGCGGAATGACGAGAACGTGGCCCGGGTGAAATTGCCGCAGGTCGAGCAGAGCGACGGTCAACGGGTCTTCGGTGACCAGGCTGAGCTGCTGTCGCCTGGCCAGGATCGCGCAGAAGACGCAATCGGGCTCGCCAATGGTTGTCATGGGAACAATGTTCTGGGAGATGTCGGACGTCAGATGTCAAATGTCAGATCTCACTGCCTCGGGAGCCGCGACGTGGAGTGTCTGACATCTGACGTCTGACATCTGACGTCCGACATCGTCAACTGCAAATTTCCTCTGATCACTCCAGTTTCTCTCTACACACCAGTCGCCCCTCTCCCACCAGATCCCCACGCCGGCCTCGTTCCTGACTCCGCTGCGGCGTGTGTTGGATCGCCTGGACAGTCCTTCGCATCGCCAGTACGTTCGCCTCCCATGCACAGGCGCGAGCTCATCCAGCTCTTCGGAGCGACGGCGGCGGCGCGATTGTGGCCGCGCTTCCTGATGCCCCCTCGCCGGATCGGCGTGATCGGTCTTCAGCTGTACACCGTGCGCAAGATGATGGAGCGCAACGTCGAGGCGACGCTGAGCGCGGTGTCGGCGATCGGCTATCGCGAGGTGGAGCTTAACGGGCTGTACGGGCTGACGCCCGCCGCGATGCGACAGATGCTCGACCGCAATCATCTTTTGGCGCCCTCGAGTCACATCTCACTCGAGGACATGCGCGCCAATTGGCCGCGCACGCTCGATGCGGCCGCCATTCTCGGACAGAAGTTCATCGTCTTGCCATGGCTCGACGAGAAAGATCGGACGCCCGACGGCATGGAGCGCATCGTCCACGACCTCAACACGGCCGGCGAAGTCGCGCTCAAAGCCGGCATCCAGCTCGCCTACCACAATCACGACTTTGAGTTCAAGCCGGTCAACGGCGCCATCCCCTACGCCACACTTCTGGCGAAGACCGATCCGAAGCTCGTGAAGTTCGAGCTCGATTTGTATTGGGTCGTCGAAGCGGGACAGGACCCGCGCGCGTACATCGAGAAGTACCCGGGCCGCTTCCCGCTGCTCCACGTCAAGGATCGCAGCGCCGAGGGGAAGATGGCCGACGTAGGCCAAGGCGTGATCGACTTCAAGAAGATCTTCGCCAAGGCGGGAAGGAGCGTGCAGCACTACTTCGTGGAGCACGACGAGCCCCCCTCGCCGATCGATGACGCGCGCATCAGCTACGAGTATCTGCACAAACTCAGCTTCTGACGCTTCTCACCCACCGCGAGCGAGCCCACATGAGCGCTGTCCGCGCGAAGCTGTCGGCGATGATGTTCCTGCAGTACTTCGTCTGGGGCGCGTGGTTCGTGACGATGGGGACGTACCTCGGCCGGACGCTGCACTTCACCGATCAGCAGATCGGCGCCGCCTACGGCGCGACGGCGATCGCGGCGCTCCTCTCTCCCTTCTTCATCGGCATCGTCGCCGACCGATTTTTCGCGACGGAAAAGCTGCTCGCCATTCTGCACCTCGCGGGCGCGGTGCTGATGTGGCTCCTCTCCACGCAAAGCAGCTTTGGCACTTTCTACCCGGTGCTCATTCTGTACGCGCTCTGCTACATGCCAACGCTGAGCCTCACCAACTCGATCTCCTTTCACCACGTGCAGGACCCGGCGAAGGAATTTCCGGTGATCCGCGTCCTCGGCACGATCGGGTGGATCGTCGCCGGCCTGCTCGTCGGCCTCGTGCTCCACGCCGATGCGCTGGCCACACCGATGCGCATCGCATCGATCGGCTCCGCGGTGCTCGGACTGTTCTCGCTGACGCTGCCGCACACACCGCCCAAAGCGGCTGGCACAGCGTTCAACATGCGCGATGCGCTCGGCCTCGACGCGCTGACGCTGCTCAAGGATCGCGACTTTCTGGTCTTCGTCGCCGGCTCGTTCCTGCTCTGCATCCCGCTGCAGTTCTACTATTCGTTCGCCAATCCATTTCTGAACGAGATTCACGCGCCGGCGCCGGCGTTCATTCAGACGTTCGGACAGGCGAGCGAAGTGGGCTTCATGTTTCTGCTCCCCTTCGCGCTTCGGCGATACGGCATCCGCGTCATCATGCTCGGCGGGATGCTCGCCTGGGGGCTGCGCTACTTCGCGTTCAGCTTTGGCAACGCGGGCTCGGGACTGTGGCTCGTGCTGATCGGCATCGTGCTGCACGGCATGTGCTACGATTTTTTCTTCGTCGCCGGGCAGATCTACACCGACGAAAAAGCGGGCCCGCGCATTCGCGCCGCCGCGCAAGGCTTTATCAACTTCGTCACGAATGGCGTCGGATATTTCATTGGCGCGTTCGTGTCGGGCAGCGTGGTGAGCCGCTACTCGTCGGCGAACCCATCGTGCACGGCGGCGACGACGGACTGTTTGCAGGTCGTCCACGATTGGCACGCGATCTGGCTGGTTCCCGCCTTTGCGGCGCTGGGTGTGTTACTGGTTTTCGCGCTGCTTTTTAGACCGAAGGGGCTGCAAGCTGGGGTTGGAGGCTAGGGGCTAAGGGTTGGGGGCAAGGAGAGAGCTGTTCTTCGCTGTGGGCTGCGCGAATCCGAATTGAGAGCGTGCGAAATGTGGGAGACGTGACGCGCGCGCAACGACGACTCTCCGTGAATGATCTCTGTGTTTGGAGAGTCTAGGCGACGGCGCTGTCGCCAATGTCAGAAGGCGATAAGAACGACTCGCGGCAGGTACGATCAACGGCTCATGAAGTCGCGGTTGACCGTATTGAATCATCGCCCTATCTTCACATCAGCCACACCACAATCCCCCGAGGGGACCAGAATCCTGATGATACGCTCCTATCTACTCACCTCAATCCGCCGCCTCGCGCCGATCGCGCAGGGCTTCTTGGGCGTCGTACGCCCCGGAACGCGGATTCTTCGCGACTCCGTCGCCAGAGGTCGAGCACCCTAGGTCTTCAGGATTCGATGTCGTGATCCGGCCTTTCGGGTGTTCCCACAACCTGAAAGGCTTTTTTGTTGCCCACCACTCTACGGGTCACGGACATGGATCAAGAAATCATTGCCAGATACATACATCAGCCGACGCGCCTGCCGGCTGATCTGCGCGAACGGCTCGAGCGCGAGTGGGGCGGACAACCGGTTCTTCTCTACGCCCTCGCCGATCTCGATCACACGCTCATGCTCGGCGAGTCGTGGCTCGTGCTCGGTCCCGAGCACATCGCGCTTGCGCGACCAGGCATCGACGGCGCGTGGGGTGTGGACTCGGTCGAGCGCGCGCGCATTCGCACGATCGAGGAAGCGCCCGGACTGAGCGCGAACACGCTCGTGCTCATGGGCGAGCCCGACGAGCCGCCGCTCGCGATGGTGCGCTACACGCAACGCCAGCGCGGCGCGTTCGAGAACATCCGCTTCGTGCTCGGCGAAGCGCTCGAGCATCGCATCGTGCCGCCGGCCGATGCCGATCGTGTCTACGCGGATGCCGTCGCGCGACCGGTGCGCGATGCGCAGGCGCTAGTCGCGGGCCGGGAGTCCGCCGTGATTCTGCGGCTGCTCGGCTGCCTCAAGCCGTATCGCCGGCAGGTGGTGCTCGGTCTCACGGCCGCGGCGGTCGTCACGCTGATGAGCTTGATCCCGCCGTACCTCGCGGGCTTCCTGCTCGACCGCGTAGTGCGGCCGGCGCAGGAAGGAAAGCTCGCGCACGGGACGGCGGCGAGACTCGCGTGGATGGCGGTCGCGGCGATGGGGGCGGTGTACGTCGTCCGGCAGTTCGCGGCGCACGTGCGGCTGCGGCTGATGTCGGTGCTGGGCGAGAACGTCGCGCGCGATCTGCGCGCGGAGCTCTACCAGCACATCCAGCGGTTGAGCCTCGCCTTCTTCTCACGCAAGAAGACGGGAAGTCTGATCACACGCGTCACCGCAGACACCGACCGGCTGTGGGAGTTTATCGTCTTCGGCGTCGTCGACGTGTCGCTGTCGATCGTGATGCTGCTCGGACTCGGCCTGGTGCTGCTGACGCTCGACTGGCGGTTGGGATTGGTGATGACGCTGCCCGTGCCGCTCTTCTGCTGGCTGATCTACCGGCACGGCGAGTCGCTCAATGCGCGGTTCATCCGCGCGTGGAGAAAATGGTCGCGCATGACGGATGTGCTGGGTGACACGATCCCTGGCATCCGCGTGGTCAAGGCGTTCAACCAGGAGGCGCGGGAGATCGATCGCTTCGTCGTGCGCAATGATGACGTGACGAACGAGAGCAATGAGATCCACCGGATGTGGACGAGGTTCTGGCCAATGCTGATGTTCGCGGTGCACACGACGACCGTGCTCGTGTGGGTGATGGCCGTGCCGCGGCTCCTTGGCGCGGGCGCGCCGCTGTCGCCGGGCGTGTTCGTCTCGTTCCTTCTGTACACGACGATGTTCGTCGCGCCGATCGAAGTGATCGGACAGATGGTGCGGACGATCAACCGTGCGACGTCGTCGGCGCATCGCGTGTTCGAGGTGTTGGACAGCGAGCCCGAGGTGCGCGACACACCGGACGCGGTGCGGCTGACACCCGTGCACGGCCGGGTGACGTTCGAGAACGTGACGTTCGCCTACGACGGCGTGAGGCAGGTGCTGAAAGGCGTCAGCTTCGATGTGCAGCCGGGCGAGCTGATCGGACTCGTCGGTCCGTCGGGCGGCGGCAAGTCGACGGTGGTGAATCTCATCGCCCGATTCTACGACGCGACGGGCGGCGCGGTTCGCATCGATGGCGTCGACGTGCGCACGCTCGACACGGGACACTATCGCCATCAGCTCGGCATGGTGCTCCAGGATCCGTACCTGTTCCATGGCTCTGTGTTGGAGAACATCAGATACGCTTTGCCCGAGGCGTCGTTGGGCGCGGTGATCGCCGCGGCGAAGGCGGCCAACGCGCACGACTTCATCTGCAAGCTGGGCCAGGGCTATGACACGGTGGTGGGCGAGCGCGGGCACACGCTGTCGGGTGGCGAGCGTCAGCGGATATCGATCGCCAGAGCCGTGTTGCACAACCCGCGCATTCTCATTCTCGACGAGGCGACGAGCAGCGTCGATACGGAGACGGAGCGGGAGATTCAGGAAGCGCTGGAGCGTCTGATCGCTGGCCGCACCGTGTTCGCGATCGCGCACCGGCTGTCGACGCTGCGCCGTGCGTCGCGGTTGTTCGTGATCGAGCAGGGCAGATTGGCCGAGCACGGTACCCATCGCGAACTGTTGGCGAAAGGCGACGGGATCTACAGGAAGTTGTATGAGCTTCAACTGCAGTTGCAGTGAGGCGGGTGTTGGTGTGGGGTGTAGGGTGTGGTTAGCTCGGAGATCTTTGCGCTAACCACACCCTGCACCCCACACCCCACACCCGAAGTTCACAGTTCCTCAATCCGGAGATGAGTTCCCATGTCCCATACACTCGAGCGCGCGTCGAGCGCGAGCGAAGCAGATGCGATCGAGTTGCGGAGTGCGGGCGACGGACGGCTGACGGCCATGGTGGATGGCAAGCGCATCGTTGTGCGCTTGCGCCAGTGTTTCCCATGGTCGGAGCCTCACCGCCACCTCTCGCTTCGCGACAGTGAGGAAAAGGAAGTCGCGCTGGTGGACGATCCCGCCGCACTCGGCGACGAGTCGCGGTTGGCGCTGGAGCAGGCGCTGGCCGAAGCCGGCTTCGTGCTCGAGGTGACGCGCGTGATGGCGATCGATGAGGAGGTCGAGATCCGTCAGTGGACGGTCGAGACCGAGCGTGGCCCGCGGTATTTCCAGACGCATCTCGATGATTGGCCCCGCGCGCTTCCGATGGGCGGGCTGCTGATCAGAGATGTCGCGGGCGATCTGTACCGGCTCGCTGCTCCGCGCGACATGGACAAGAAGAGTAGAGAGTTACTGTGGGCGTTTGTGGATTGAGGGTCGGGTGTGGGATGTGGGGTGTGGTTAGCTCGGAGATTTTTGTGCTAACCACACCCTACACCCCACACCCGCCTCACCTACTTCAGTCTCGCCACCACCCAATCGACGACAGTGCCGACAACTTCTTGCTTGATCACCACCGGCGGCGGCAACTTCGCGTAGTTGCCGGGAAACCCGTCGCTGTCGACCACGAAGAGATGGTTTACGCCCGGGACTACCATGGCCGTGACGTCGGTGTTGCCGGCGGCTTTGAACGCCGCTTCCTGGAGCGGGACGTCCGCGGGCTGCGCTTGCTGGTCGTTCGCGCCGGTGAGGATCAGCACGGGCGTCTTCACCCGATGCGCCGTCACCGTAGGATCGTACTTCAGGAAGAAGTCCATCCACGGATCGGCGGCCATCATCGAGTCGATTCTCTCGGGGATCTTCGCGATGGCCGAATCCTTCTGGACCTGACTCAGCGCCGCGTTGTGATTGATCAGATTCGTCATCTGGAACTGCAGGGCGCCGCGCGCCGGTTTGGCGACGCCGGCAAGCAACACGATGGCGCGGAGTGCCGGCTCCTTCGCGGCGACCATCGGCGCGATGAGCGCGCCTTCGCTGTGGCCGAGCACGCCCAACTTCCGCGCGTCGATCTCACCGCGTGTACGCAGATACGCCAAGCCGGCGCGCGCATCTTCGGCGAAGTCGGCGCTCGTCGAGCCCTTGAACGTTCCGCCCGACGCGGCCGTGCCGCGATCGTCCATCCGCAGCACCGCGATGCCGCGCCGCGCCAGCGAATCGGCGAGCTGACGAAACGGCCGAAAGCCGACGAGACCGATGGCTTCATCGCGATCCTGCGGTCCTGAGCCGGTGATCGTCACGATCGCTCCCACCGGATGCGCGCGGTCCGCGCCCTTGGGGAGCGTCAGCGTTCCAGCCAGCGTGAATCCCATCGGCGTCGGGACGGTGACGTTCTCGGCCGTATACGGCGCGTCGGCGGGGGCGGAGTAGTCCGCCTTGGGTTGCTGCGCGGCGAGCGGCACCGCGACGAAGATCGCGGCAGCCGCTGACGCGGTCCGAGCTAGATGGGAGCGGCGCGGCATGGAGATCTCCGTAACGGGTTTGGTATACCGACATAGCATACCACAATCATAGTCGGCGCGTTGCGGCGATTCCAGCCGAGACTCGCGGGTGCCGGGCAAAGGCCGAAAGCGCATCCGCGATTGCGCGCTCTCACACAGTCGTGTGGTCTTCCGCACCAATCCGATATCCCGCGCGCCGCACGGTCACGATGTAGCTCCGCCGTACTTGAGTGCGTTATCGACGAGATGGATCAGCGCCTGTCGTAGCAATTGCCGATCGCCGAGCACGACGATCGAGGTCCCGGGCTGCAGCTCGACCGTGTCGCCGGCGTCATCGGCGGCGAGCTGCACCGCTTCCAGCACATCGGCAAACAGCTCGGTCACGGGCTCGAGCCGCGCCCGTCGCTCGACCGCGCCCGAGCGCGAGAAGAGGAGCACGTTGTCGACGAGCGCGACCAGCCGTCGCGCTTCACGCATGATCGAGCTCGACAGCGAGAGTCGCTCGCGCTCGTCGCGCTCACGCCGCATCGACAGCGTCTCGCTCGCCAGGAGGATCTGCGCGAGCGGCATTCGCAGATCGTGCGACACCCCGGCGATGAAATCCGATCGCGCGCGCGCGAGCAGCGCCTCGCGCCTCGATGAGCCGACGGCGATGCCGAGGACCAGCACTGTGGCCGCGAGCAGTGCGGCAAGATGCCAGAGCTGCGTCGTCGGCACCGCGAAAATCAACGGCGAGGTGACCTGACGCCACGTGAGCGCGACGGTGACGACGAGACTGGCCTGGCCGCGATGTTGGATCATCGCGCGAATCGTGTGTGAGGGATCGATGCGCCCGAAGAGCACAACGCCGCTCGCGTTCGCCACCTGCAGCGAGGCCGAGTCGAGCTTCACGAGTCCCGTGGTCGAATCGACATGAGATGCAATCAGCGTCTCGCGACCGAACAGTCTCGGACGATGTGCCGCGCATCGGCGACGAACTCGTAGACGGCCACAGGCGCCTGCGCGGAGTCGTACTGCAGCGCGGTTATGATCGCGTCGTCGCCTTGCGTGGAGTCGATCGACAAATCGACGGATGACGCGCGCGACGCGAGCGGCCGGCGTGCTTGAGCTCGCGCGGTTCCCGCAATCATGGCCATCATGGCCATCATGGCCGCGGGCGGCGTCGCGTTGCCGGCATCCGCGGCTGCCATTGCCGCCGTGTCGATCGCGCCCGTCGCCGGATCGAATCGAAAGAAGGTGCGGGCGGGAAGCGTCTCGCGACACTTGCAGCGGAGCGCCTCGCTCTGACCTCGCACGAGTGCGTCGACCGCTTCCCGTCCAGTGAGTGGCCGCGGCGCGGCACCCGCGGAGACCGGCGCAAACGTCTGCGCGCCGATCACGTCGAGCCGTTGGGCCGCACGCGACATCACCTCGTGCGCGGTGACGGCGACGACGACATGCGCGGCCTGCCGCATCTGCGAGCGGTCGTGCACGATCGACACCGTCGTATACAGCGTCATCGCGCCGAGCACGGCGGACAGAATCCACAGGCGGCTGTTCCACAACCGCAGACGTCGCTGAGCGCCGAGATCGGACCGGACTGGCATGGACCGACAATTACGCCCGGCGCGCAGCGAAAAACCAACAGCTAGTGTTCGGCGCTGCTACCGATGGGTGATCCGGTAGACGCGTCCGCCCACATCGTCCGCGACATACAACGCGCCGTCCGCTCCTATGGCGATCCCTACCGGCCGATGCGCTGCTCTTGCCGGATCGAGATTGCCGCCGGCGAATCCATCGGCGAATACCTCCATCGCGTCCGGCGTCGGCGGCGCATCATTGGTGAACGGAACGAAGACGACCTTGTAGCCGCCCTGGGGACCCGGCGCGCGATTCCACGATCCATGGAACGAGATGAACGCGCCGCTGCGATAGTGCTCCGGCACCTGCGCACTGGCGACGAACACCAATCCGTCCGGCGCCCAGTGCGCCGGGAAAAATCCGACCGGCGCTTTCTTCGTGGCGCATTCGCCGACCGCCTTGCCGCCGTCGCCTCCGTACTCGGGCGCGAGCACGAGCTTCTTCTGCGCGTTGTCGAAGTAGCACACGGGCCATCCGTAGTCAGCGCCCTTCTCGATCTTCATCAGCTCCTCGGCTGGCAGCTCCTGGCCCTGCTGCGCGCTGTACAGCTTCGGCCAACTCTCAGCCAACTGATCGCGGCCATGCTGCGTCGAGTAGAGCGCGCCGCCGGGACCGATTGCGATTCCTACGGCATTGCGAATGCCCGTCGCGTAACGGCCCGCTGCCGAGAATGTCTGCCCCGTCTTGTTCGCATCGTACGACCAGATGCCGGCGCGCGTCTCGAGCTCGGTGCACGGCTTGTTTCCCGGCGACTCCAGTGTGCGATTCTTGAGTTGGCAGGAGTTCGACGCCGATCCGACGTCGAGGTAGATCGCGCCCCCCGTGTCGATCACGAAGGGATGCATCGGATGATCGCCCGATAGAGGCAGCTTGCTGACGATCGCAACACCGTCGCCCGCGGGCGCTGTGCCATCCGTCGCGAGCGCGAGGCGGACGATCTTGTCGGCGGCCTCGGCGTAGAGCGCGCCCTTGAAGATCGCGATGCCGGTGCCACCCGTGCTCCCCTTGGCCCGCGTCGCGCCGAAGCGCGTGATCACATCCGCCCGGCCATCGTGCGTGCTGTCGCGCAACAAGACGAGAAAGGTCCGGTCGGGCGTCACGCTGTCGGGATAGTACTTGCTGGTCCACGTGTTGACGTAGACATCGCCGTTCGCCGCGACCACGACACCGCGCGCATGACCGAGGCTGTCCGCGAACACCGTCGCGCAGAAACCGGCGGGGAGCGTGAGCCCCGCGTTGTCGCCCGGACACTTTGCGGCGGTATCCGTCGTGGCGGCGGTTCTCGCCGTCACGGCCGACGCGCCCGCGGAATCCGTACGCTTCTTCTCTCCGCCACCGCACGCCGCCAACGCGCCGAGCGCGACGAGCATCACGCTCCAATGAGCCCGAGTCATGCAACCACCTCGCTGTGGAATGAAGAACCGAACACGAGAATGGCATGCACGCACCGAATGCGCCATGAGCGCCGGAGCTACTCGGCTCGCAGCGCTTTCACGGGATCCACTCGCCGCGCGCGCCACGCGGGAATCCGGCTTGCAATCGTCGCGACCGCGAGCAGGGCGACGGCGACGCTAGCGAATACCGGCACGTCGCGCGGTGACGTGTCGAACAGCAGCGACTCGATGAATCGGCCGCCGAGCAGCGCGAGCGCGATGCCGATGACGACGCCGGCCAGCGCCGACCCGACGCCCTGTACAAACCGATCGCCGCATCGCGGTCTATTCCTCACCCATCATCCCGGCCGTTCAGGGCGCCGAATCTCGACTGCGCGAAACCAATCTCAATTCGACGCCCCATCCCCCGTCTCCTTAGCCCCACTCCCAGCAACTCTTCAGCATTCTCGCCCAGAATCCGCTGCCGCTCGGCACTCGACACTGGCAACTCCGTCAAACTTTCCTTCATCCCCGCGATACTCCCAATCGCGTGCAGATAATCACTGCCCGCCAGGATGTGACCCGCGCCGGCAAAATCCGCCGCCAACTTCAACGCGCGCGGGTCGAAGTTCACGGTGTCATAGTAGCACTCGCGTAGGTACGTGCTCGGCAATCTCGAGATGCGCTCGCGGCATTCGGGAAACGCGCGATAGCCGCGGTCGAGACGTTCGGCCATCTAGGGAATCGCGCCGCCGAGGTGGCTCAACACCCACCGAATGCGCGGAAATCTGTCGGGGATGCCGGCGAAGACGAGATGCGCCGCGGCGAGCGTCGAGTCGAACAGGAATCCGACGAGCGGCATGCCGCGCTCGGCATGCGCGCACCGAGCGCGAATCCCGCAATCAGGATTCCGGCAATCGCGAGCACTTTGCCGATGGTGAATGCCGTTTGCACTGCACTACCCTGCCTCACGCCGAGCCAGTTGATCGCCGATAGAACGACAATGGCCGCGATGGCAACGAGCTTCGTGCCCGTGGCGTCGAGCGCGACGAAGTAGCCGACGTACCGCGCGACGACCATCGCGATGGCCGCGATGATGCCGGTGTGCATCACCCAGAACATCGCCCATCCCCAGAAAAATCCGACCGCCGGCGAGAACGCTTTCCTTCAAATAGATGTAGACGCCCCCCGTACTCGCGAATGCCGAGCTCAGCTCGGCGCAGATGAGGGAGCCGCAGAGCGTCAGCGCGCCGGCGCAGATCCACACCAGCATCACGCCGCGCGCGATCGGCACGGCGCCGGTGATCACACTCGGCTGCACGAAGATCGACGCTCCGATGATCGTCCCGACGACCATCGCGGTCGCCTGCACGAGCGTGATCGATTGGCGGAGCGGCGCCGAGCTCACCGAGAAGCGCTCAGGGCTTCCATTCTCCCGTCGCGACTTTCGGCACGAACTTGTCCAGCCCTCTCGGAGGAAAGTCGACCGTCTTCCCCTGCTCGGCGCTCATGTAGCCGGCCATGAGCATCTTCACGACTTCGAGTCCGTCGTCCCAGGTGAAGGCCGGCGCGTCGCCGCGGAGAAAGGCGCGCACGAAATGACGGTTCTCCGCCTCGTAGCCGTAGGCCATCGGCTCGTTGGCGACGACGGGCATCAATCCCATCTCGGCGTTCTGCTTTTCGACGAGATCTTCGCCCGACTTGCCCTTCACCTCACGGCTGAAGAAGAGCTTGAGACCGGCGTCGAGCGTATTCCACGACATCGAATACTCGGGACCGAGCAGCTCCGCCGAGAGTCGCAGCCCCGCGCCGACGAAGCTCCACGATGTCGTCGCCTCGCCAAGCACACGATGTCCGTCGGCATCCTCGAACTCGATCATCATGCTCGCGAAGTCTTCCGCGGGATGGTTCGTGTAGTCGACGTCGGTCCCCATCGTCTTCCGCAGGCGCTTGGCGTATTCCGGACGCGACCACTTGAGACTCGCGATGTGCGCCGTGATTCGCACCGGCCGCAACGACTCGCGCGCAGCGCCGGGCGCGGTGAGCAGATGCCTAACGAGTAGCGCCGAGTGGCACATCATGTCGTTGAGCACGCCGCCGCCCTGGAGATTTCCCTGCCAGAACCAGGGCATGTGCGGGCCGCTGTGCTCTTCCGCGGCGCGAGCGAGATACGGGCGGCCGGTGAGCTTCGCCCCGCGCGCCCAGATGATCGCGCGGCCGTGCTCGACCTGTGGCGCGAAGACTTGGTTCTCGAGGTAGCCGTGCGCGATGCCGGCGCGCTTCACTAGCCCGAGCACCTGCTTCGCCTCAGCGACGTTGCGCGCGAGCGGCTTCTCGCACGCGATGCCCCGGAGCGTTCCTCGCTTGCTCTCGACTGCCTCGACGATCGCGCGGACGTTCTCGACGCGCGCGTGGTTCGGTCCGCACAACCAGATCGCCTCGATGGCCGGATCGGCCACCATGTCGCCGATTGAGCGATATGCCTTCGCATCACCGACCTCCAACGCGCGGGCCATCGCCGCAGCTTCACCGGCGCGTTTCACGTTCGGGCTCCAGACGCCGAGCACATCGGCGTCGCGGACGCCGGTGAAGGAATGGAGATGAAAACGAGCGTTGAAGCCCGAGCCGATGATCCCGATGCCGAGACGCGACACCTAGTAGTGCACTCCGAGTTTTTCCAGCGCCTCGGGCGGACACCCGTTCCACTCGTGCACGACGGCATTTCCGATGTACTTCAAGTCGGCGATGCCCATCTTGCTCGTCCAGAATCCGGACGCGGTGAGGTCGCGGAAGTTGGAGAAGAAGGCGGCGCCGTGACTCAGCTCCGGCTTCGCTTTGCGCGGCCAGGCGATGTCGTCGAGAAGCGCCGTTTGCTGCGCGTGCGTACAGTCGGCGAAGGGCTTGCCGAAGCGATGCTCCATCTGCGCATCCATCCAGTGGAGACCGCCGCGCATCCGCGTCTGCGCCAGCGGCTGATCGATCATGATGAAATCCATGAACTCCGGCACGCCGGCATCGGTCGCGCTGCCGGAGCGCGCGTCGCGCGGGATGACCAGATCGACGAGAAGGCGAATCGTCTTCCACTCGTGCGCCGTGAAAAACTTCGGCGCGAACTCGGCTCCACGGGCAAACGCATCATCGATCGCGCTGCGCGCCGCGCGCGACGCACTCTCCGCCGCCGCGGGCGTGACGCCGAGCGCCGCCGCGCCGAGCGCGATCCCGATCATCCCGAGCGCATCGCGCCGAGAGATCGCCGAGTCCCGCGCGTCCGATGTCGAGTCCCCGTCCTTCACAGCGCCCCCGCTTTTTTCTGATCCATGATGTATCCCGCCGTCCGCATGGAGAGCGCGAGAATCGTCCACGTCGGGTTCTTGTCCGCCTGCGACACGAACGGACCGCCGTCGGCGACGAAGAGATTCTTCACGTCGTGCGCCTGGCTCCACTTGTTGAGCGCCGACGTCGCCGGATCGTTGCCCATGCGCGTGGTCCCGAGCTCGTGGATGATTCGTCCGCCCGACGCGATGCCGTAGCCCTGCTCCATGGTCGGCATCGGCGAGAAGACTTCGCCGCCCATGGCGGAAATGATCGAACGGAAAGTCTCCTGCATGTGCTTCACCTGCTTGTACTCGTAGTCACTCCACGCCCAGTTGAAGCGCAGCACCGGAATCCCCCATCGATCGACCATGCGCGGGTCGAGCTCGCAAAAGCTTTTCTCGTTCGGCACCATCTCGCCGCGCCCGGAGAATCCGATCGTCGCGCCGTAGAAACGGCGATAGTCCTCCTTGAGCGAGGCGCCGTAACCGCCGCCGGGGCCGTACCGGTCGATGCCGCCCATGAAGCCGTAGCTCGGCTGGCCCAATCCGCCCCACACTTCGATGTGATAGCCGCGCGGAAAATCGAGCGTCTTGTTGTCGACCCACCACGGCATGTACACGTGCATCCCGCCGACGCCGTCCTCGTTGTGGGGGACGTGGTCGACCATCCGCGGAATGAATCCGGCGACGTCGCTGCCGGTGGTGTCGGTCAGGTATTTCCCGATCACGCCGCTGCTGTTGGCGAGTCCGCGGGGAAAGCGCGTCGATGTCGAGTTGAGCAGCAGCCGCGCCGACTCACACGCGCTCGCGGCGACGACGATGACGCGCGCGCGGACGTGCTCGTCGAGTCCCGTCTTCTTGTCGATGTAGGAGACGCCAGTGGCGAGCCCCGCAACATCGACCGTGATCTCGCGCGCCATCGCGTCGGTGTGCAGCGTCAGCCGTCCGGTGCGGAGCGCGGGCTCGATCAGCACGCCGGGGCTGGAGAAATTCGAGTTCGTCTTGCAGCCGCGGTTGCACTGCCCGCAGTAGTGACAGGCCGCGCGGCCGTTGACCGGCTTGGTGAGAATCGACAGCCGGGACGGGATGCATCGCACGCCGAGCTTGTCGCACGTCTGCTTGACCAGCAGCTCGTAGCAGCGCGGCTTTGGCGGAGGAAGGAAAATGCCGTCGGGATCGTTGCGCAGACCTTCGTTGCTGCCGAACACGCCGACGAGCTTGTCGACCTCATCATAGAAGGGCTTCACGTCGTCGTAGCCGATCGGCCAATCGTCGCCGAGTCCGTCGAGGCTCTTGCGACGGAAATCGTCGGGGCCGAATCGAAGCGAGATGCGTCCCCAATGGTTCGTGCGTCCGCCGAGCATCCGCGCGCGCCACCAATCGAAACGCGAGTTCGCGGCGGTGGTGTACGGCTCGCCATCGAGCTGCCATCCGCCGATGCAGGCATCGAACTCGCCGAACGGTCGCGTCGGGGTCGACCCACCGCGTCTTGGCGATTCGTATGCCCACTTGAGCATCGCGCCGTCGATGGTGGCGTTCCACATCGGACCGGCCTCGAGCATGACTACGTTCGCGCCCGCTTTGGTCAGAGCGTAGGCAGCCATGCCGCCGCCGGCGCCGGAGCCGATGATGGCGATGTCGTAAGTGGGGCGGCGTCGAGGTAGTTGCAGGATCTGCTCGTGTTCTGAGTGTGGGCGCGAGGCTAGTATGTCGCGAAGTGATCAGGGTCGGAAGTTGGAGATGTCCGATGTCAGATGTCAGATGTCACTAACTGCCAAGTGCTCGAACAACCCATTGCCGTCGCGGTTTTACTCGAGTGGCCTGACCCACACGTTGCGGAAGCGGACGGGGAAGCCGTGATCCTGCAGTGAGAACGGCAATCGGTCAGCATGCGCGGCGTACGGCGGACGGCGTTGGTGCGCCGTTGGTCCGAGGAGCTCGACGTTGTCCTGCACCAGCACGCCATTGTGCAGCACCGTGACGAACGCGGGTCGCACCAGTGCGCCGGCGTTGTCGAATTGTGGGCGGTGCCAGACGATGTCGAACGATTGCCATTGGCCCGGCGGGCGGCTGGCGTTGACGAGTGGAGGATATTGGCCGAACACTGATGCGGCCTGGCCGTCGGCGTAGGTCTCGTTCTGGTACGAGTCGAGAATTTGCACCTCGTACATCCCCATCAAGAACACGCCGCTGTTGCCGCGCTCCTGGCTCTCTCCGTGAGGCGGCGCCGGCGCGCTCCACTCGATGTGCAGCTGTATGTCGCCGAAGCGCTGCTTCGTGCGAATGTTGCCGGCACCGCCGACGACTTCCATGTACCCATGCGCGACTTTCCACGCCGCGGCTCCGGGCTTCTCGTCGTCGGCCTTTTCCCAGCGCGAGAGATCTCGTCCGTCGAAGAGTACGATGGCGTCCGAAGGTGGCCGAGTTGCGGAGCTCGCCGGAGCCGGATCGATGACTGCCGGCCTCGGTCGCGTCAACGAGTGCTGCGGCCAGTTTCGGGCATCCTGCGCGGATTGGCTGTGCGCACGCGCGGACGCGAGCGAGCATGTCGCGGCGAGCACCAGCATCACTGCCCCTGGCACGGGATGACTCATGCGGCGGGGCCGACTCGCAAATAGTCGGCGGCAATTTGCGTCATCTTTGATGAGCCCCTACCAAGCCAGTTCAAGCTTGCCAGTCGCCTGGATTCGCGATGAGATGTGTCCACGCCAGTTCGGCCCTCACTCTCCCAATAATGCAAGCAACTCGTCAGCGCGGCCAGCAGGCTTGCTCCTCTCCCCTTGCGTGGCGATGGGGCCGTGCGTATCGTCTCAGAAGGCGATACTCCCGGGGGAGAAACGTGAACGACCTCGACGTCAGTCTCATGCGCGGCACGCTGGACCTGCTCATCCTGAAAGCGCTGAGCTGGGGCCCGCGACACGGCTACGGTGTTTCCGATTGGATCGAGCAGGCGACCGGCGCCGCGCTCTTGATTGGTGAGGGGACGCTCTATCCCGCGCTGCATCGGCTCGAACGACACGGCTGGATCGAAGCCGAGTGGGGACTCTCCGAGAACAATCGCCAGGCGAAGTTCTATCGGCTGAGCCGGGCGGGTCGCGGGCAGCTCACCTCCGGCTCGACATCATGGCACCAGTTCGTGGAGGCGGCCGGGCGCGCGCTCCGTGCGACCGCGCCCCGGACGGCGTGATGCAGCCCGGCTGGCGGCGCGCGTTCCGGCTGCGCTCGGGACCGCAATACGTCGAGCGCGACGTCGACACGGAGTTCGCGTTTCACATCGAGATGCGCACGCAGAAGCTCACCGCCGCCGGACTCGATCCGGCGGAAGCGCGCGCGCAAGCCGAGCGCATGTTCGGCGACATGGGTGCCGTGCGCGCCGAATGTCTGGACATCGATCATCAACGGGAGCGAGCCGTGCAGCGCGCGAATTTTCTCGAGGAGCTGAAGCAGGACGCGGGATACGCGCTGCGCTCGCTCCGCAACAATCCCGGCTTCACCGCCGTCGTCCTGATCACACTCGCGCTCGGCATCGGCGCCAGCACCGCGA
>JALZAE010000163.1 GCA_030948535.1 Gemmatimonadota bacterium
GCGAGGCGCGACGCGCCGAGCGCGGAGCGAATCGCGACTTCCTTCGTGCGATGCGCCGCGCGGGCCAGCAAGAGGTTCGCGACGTTCGTGCACGCGACGAGAAACACCAACCCGACGGCGCCGAACATGGCGTAGAGTAGTGCGTAGACTCGAGGCGGGAGCACGGCGTGTATGAATGGCTGCACGACCGTGCGCACTCCCTGATTCGATTCGTGATGCTCTGCTTCGATGCGGCGCGCGATGGCTGCGAGGTCGGCGTTCGCCTGCTCGAAAGTGACGCCAGGCCGCAGACGGCCCACGCCATTCACGAAGCTCCCCGAGCCCCACGGCGCGGACGACGGATTGAGCCGCAGCGGCAGCCAGAGCTTGGTGGAGTTCGGGAAGCCGAAGCCGTCGGGCATGACGCCGATGATGGTAGCCGGCTGCCCATTCACACGCACGGGTTTGCCGATGACGCCCGCCTCGCTCGCGTAGCGATCACGCCAGAGCGAGTGCGACAGAACGACGACGAGCTCCCCGCCGGGAACCTCGTCGTTGGCCGTGAGCGCGCGGCCGAGCGATGGTCGCACCCGCGTGACGCTCAGTGCCGCGGCGGTGACGCGCGCGGCCTCGACCCGCTCGGGCCGCTCCTCGCCGCTGAGGTTGACGGAGACCCCCGGCGAGAACGCCCCGAAGGTCTCGAACGACCGCTGCTGGTCGCGGTAGGCGAAGAAGTCGTGCATCGACAACGCCAGCTCCGGCTCGCCGTGCGACGGATTCGCTTCCATGACCATCGCGATGCGGCCGCCTTCATCGAACGGCAGACCGCGGAGCAGCGTGCCGTAGATGATGCTGAACATCACGGTGGTCAGGCCGATGCCCAGCGCGAGCGCGATCAGCGCCATCGCCGTCGTGCCGGGACTCGCGATGAGGGAACGCCACCCGTAACGGAAATCGCGCAAGACCGACGACCATCCCGCCGCGCGCGACCGCGACCACTCTACGGTGGCCGTCGGGCGATGACGCGGCCGCACCGCCGCGGTGCGCAACGCGGGATCGTCGACCTGCGCCATGATCTGCTCACGCGCCGCCGCGTCACCGAGGCGTGGCCGCAACGCGGTGAGCTCCTGCTCGAGATGCAGCTCCAGCTCGTCGACGATTCCGGCCTGCTCTTCCGGTGAGAGATCCCACCCGGCGACGACGGCACGCAGTCGTGCCCGCCATTCATCCATGACGTACTCCCGTGACGAGGGCGACGGCGGCGGCGAACTCGAGCCATCCATCCCGGAGCTCGGCGAGCGCGCGCCGGCCGGCCGCGGTGATCGAGTAGAAGCGACGGCGGCGCTCCCCTGATTTTTCCACCCAGCGGCCGACGATCCAGCCGCGATCCTCCATTCGGTAGAGCAGCGGGTAGAGCGACGCGATGTGAAAGGTGAGCACCCCCTTCGAGCGCGACTCGATGAGCTTGTTGAGCTCATAGCCGTGCCGTCGCTCGTGCTCGAGCAGCGAGAGCACGAGGAACTCGGCGCTTCCTTTTTTCAGATCAGAGCCAAGCATGGCGACGCCATATGTGGTGACGACGTATATGTTGGCCGTCGATGATGAAGCGGACAACAGGCGCGAGCACGACGTAATCAATTCTTAATGACGGCGATCTCGATGCTTGGTTGTTTGCCCCGGTGAAGCTCCTCGATGTCTTTCCCGATGGACGCGCGATGAACATGCAGGAAGGGATCACGCGGGCGCGCTGGCGCGACGGATTGACCGACCGCGCATGATGCGTCGAGGTACCGTGTACAGACTGCCGGTCGACTTGCACGCGACGTCGTGGTGAGCTCGAGCTTCCCGCGCTTCGGCGCAATCTCAATACGGCCGGCCACAACTACGATGAGACGACGTGGCGGACCGCGAAGAGCGCAATCCATCACGCGTCGCCGCACCTCTCGCGTCTCATTCTTCCGGTGGTGCCCTGAGCGAAGCGTGCCCGGCGAGAGGTCAATGTTCATCGGCGAGCAGTCGCAGGCTCCTCCGTCAGACCGAGCGCGACTGCTCCGAGAAGTCCCACCACGAGCGCGCCGCACCAGAGCACCGTTCCACCGACTTGCTCGAGCGCGATGGTTCCCGCCCACGGCCCGACCAGCACCGCCAGACTGTATGCCGCCGCGTACGCCCCCGCATATTCTCCGGAGCGCCCCGGTGGTGCGATGTCGGCGACATACGCGCCACTTGCGGGCATCGCGATCATCTCGCCAAAGGTCCACACGACGGCCGCGAGCAACAGGCCCGGCGCGCTGTGGAGTACCGCCATGCTCCCGAAGCCGACGGCGATCAACGTTGCTCCAAGCACCAGCGTCCAGCGAGCCGACCATCGCTTCATCGCGAGGTTGAGCGGCACCTCGAGGAGGACGATGAGCACGGTGTTCACCGCGAAGAGCATTCCGTAGAACGATTCACGATAGTGCAGATCGCGAACGAGAAAGAGCGGCATGGCGCCCTCGTGCTGGTAGAACACCACCGCCATGAGGAAGATGCCCGTGAGAAACACCATGGCGCGCCGGTCGCGGAGGACGCTGACGCCGCGTTCGTTCTCCAGATAAAGCGTCTCTTCGCTCCCGCCGCGCGCCTCGAGCCGGGCGACGGGCCGCACCGCGAGGAGAACACTCAGCACGACACCGGCGGCGAGCGCTGTCGCACCGTCGACGACGAAGATCAGTGGAAACGATACGGTCGCGAGAAATCCACCGATCGCGGGGCCGACGCTCATGCCGAGATTGATCGCGAGCCGATTGACCGCGACGGCTGCCTTCCGCTGCTCTGGACGAACGAACGACGTCAGCGCCGCGAGACTTGCCGGCCTGACCGACTCGCCGATGAGTGCCCAGGCGAAGGTGATGACCAGGAACGTCTCGAACCGGCGCGCCAGCGGAAAGACGAAGAGAATGATGCCCGACATCACGAGTGAGACGCGCAACACGGCGAAGGGGCCGAATCGATCGGAGAGTCTCCCGGCGATGGGACCGCTGACGAGTCCTCCGATGCCGTACACGGTGAGCGCCATTCCCGCGAGCGCCGGCCGGACACCGAGATGGCGCGTCACGTACAGAACCATGAAGGGCAGCACCATGCTGCCGGCGCGATTGACGAGCGTCGCCGCGAAAACGATCCAGACCGGCGCGGGGAGACCACCCACACCCCGCCACGGATTTCGCGTGAAAATTGGCGTTGTCTCTCGGCTAAGATCGTTGCCCGCGGGGGGCGCGGCGAGCGACGCACGGCAACGGGTGAAAGCGCGGGCAGCTCCCGCGCAGCGAGTGAACAAGCTAATAAAGCTCGTACAATTTCACGCGCCACTTCGCGTTTTCGTTAATGGGGCGCGCATCCAGCGCTCGTGGTGAACGATCTCGAGCCCGGCGAGAGTCGCGGCAAGATTGCGATGGGCGCGCATCAGCCGTGACGCGTACTTCTCCAACTTGCGCGTTACATCGAAGTAGGAGACGGCCATGCTCCGTTCAGCAATCGGTCCGAGGTATTCTACCTGCGGCTCACCAATGGCCGTTCCGGCGCTCACAGGCTTGATGTTCGTCGTGATCGCGCTCGCTGCTGACCGGCTAGAGCGCACCGCCACAGACGGCGTCGGCGCATTCTCCACGCCGACCGTCACGCACTTTGGCATTTGCTCTTGCTCGCATCCGTGATGACGATGCCGCTGCACAGCGTACTGAGCCTCCGCATCTGTGTGGCGGGCATCGCTCTCATAGGCTTGACGGCCACCTCCCGCGCCGGCTTGCGCATGGGCAAGATCGAAGGCTATGCGGCTGCAGTGGAGGACTGGGCCTTCAACGCGATTCTTCCATTCCTCGCCTATCTGACCTTGCTCGGCAGTGGCTTGCTGCTTGGGAGGTCGCAGGAC
>JALZAE010000166.1 GCA_030948535.1 Gemmatimonadota bacterium
CTTTTTGGCTTCAACGTCGGCATCGAGCTGGGACAGATCGTGGTGCTCGCGGTCGCGTTCCTCTTCCTCGCCGCGATCGATCGCGCGATCTCGATGTTGCGTCTACCACAGCGCGCGCCGTCGCCGCTGCGTCTGCGCATCCTCGGCGTCTCCGCCCTCGTGGCGCTCGTGGCGACGCGCTGGGCGATCGAACGCTGGCCGGGCTGAGTGCGCCGCATCGTGGCCATGGTTGCGTGTGCGACGAGCGCGCTCGTATCTGGCGGCGCGGCGCGCCATCCGCTGCACACCTCCCTCACCGAGATCACCTACACGGCGATCGACCACCGCGCGCACATCACCATCAAGCTGTTCGCCGATGATTTCGGCAATGCCGTCGCGCGCCGCACGAGCGATCAGATGTCGCCGCGCGCGCCGCTCACCGACGCGGCGATGTTCACCTACGTGAAGTCCTACTTCACCCTCTCGGGCAAAGACGGCAAGCCGGTCGCGCTCGAGTGGGGCGGGTCGCGCCGTACGGGTGACCTGGTCTGGATCACCTTGACCGCGCCCGTGCCGGGGTTGTCGGGTGTGCGCGTCCACAATCGGCTGATGTTCGACACGTTCAACGACCAAGCGAACATCGTACAGGCCATGTACGACGGCTCTCGGCAGAGCCTGCTCTTCACGCGCGACGACGCACCGAAGACGCTCCCCTAGCCTGCCGTCGGTTCAAACCAAGCGCGCCGAGGCGCTGTCAAACTCCTTGGCGCCGCTCTCCGCGGCGATCCTTTCCCTTTGGGTATCGCCATGAACCGAACCGCAAGCTTTCGCGTCGCGGCAGCGCTGACCGCTACGGCTGTATTCGCCGCGGCCGCCAATGCGCAGACGCAATCTGTGTCGCTCCGCGGCGACAGCGTATCGATCTACAATCTCGCCGGGCGCACGACGATCGAAGCCGGAAGCGGATCCGATGTCGTCATCGAGATCACTCGTGGCGGCGCCGATGCGTCGAGGCTCGACGTCAAGTCCGGCATGGTTCGCGGACGGGAGTCGCTGCGCATCATCTATCCGGATGATCGCATCGTCTACCGCCAACAAGACGAGGATCGCGGGTACCGCAATCGCACGATGATCCGAGTGCGCGACGACGGCACCTTCAACGACAACGACAGGGACGGCGATCGTGGCCGGCGCGTCGAGCTCTCGTCGTCCAGCAGCGGGATGGATGCGCACGCCGACCTCAAGGTGCTCGTCCCGCGCGGCAAGCGCGTCGCGCTCAACCTCGGACTCGGCGACGTGAATGCGACGAACGTCAACGGCGATCTCTCGATCGACGTTGCCGCGGCCACCGTCGTGACGCGCAGTACTACCGGCAAGCTCTCGATCGACGCCGGCTCCGGCCGGGTCGACGTGAGCGATGCGACCGGCGACGTCAACATCGACGCCGGTTCCGGCGGCTCGACCATCGCGCGCGTGAAGGGCGGTTGGCTCAAAGTCGACGTCGGATCTGGCCGCGTGCGGCTCAGCGACGCCGATGTGACCTCGCTCTCACTCGACGCCGGCTCCGGTGGCGTCAACGCGTCCGGCATCAGGTCGCCAGATGTGAAAATCGATGCCGGCAGCGGCGGCGTCGACGTGCAGCTCCTTTCCAGCCCGCGCAAGCTCGATATCGATGCGGGCTCCGGCGGCGTCACCATCCGCGCCCCCGCCGACCTCAGCGCCGAAATCGAGGTCGAGACCGGAAGCGGCGACATCAGCACCGATTTCCTGATTGCCATGACCGGCACCAGCCGCCGCAACCTTCGCGGCAAAATCGGCGGCGGCTCCGGCCGAATTCATATCGAGACCGGCTCGGGCGGAGTGCGACTATTGAAGAACTGATTTCGGGCGGCGCTCGTAGTGGCAGCCCGCGTAGAAACGGCAACAGCATCAGAGATTCGCGGATGACGCCGATCGCCGAAACGCGTGCTCTGCCGTTCGCTGTTCCCGGCAACCGTCGTCCGCGAGACAATCGCCCTGATCACAGCCGGTGCTCGCGCGCGAAATCCGTGAGCTCGCCGCGCGTGGCTACCCCAAGCTTCGTAAAGACGTTCGACAGGTGCGTGCTGACCGTGCGCGAGGAGATGTCGAGCGCCTGGCCGATCTCCTTGTTCGATTTGCGCTCCGCCACCAGTCGCACGATCTCGACCTCCCTCGGCGTCAGCCCGGCGGCGCCCGGCGCCGATGCACGCGTGGGGGGTCGCGCGCCGAGCTCGCGAATCTGCTCGCGCGCGGTCGCCAACTCGGGCGCGGCGCCGAGCTTCACGAACACATCGTGCGCGCTCCGCAGTTCGCGGAGGGCACCGTCGCGGTCCCCGAGCTCCGCCAGTCGGAAGCCGAGCTCGCGCCGCAGACGCGCGGCATCCGGCACGAACGGGATCGCCTCGAGCGCGCTCGCCGCATCGCGCAACACTCCGACTCCGCGCTCCGCCTCACCGCCGAGCGTCGCCACGAGCGCATCGCATGCATCGGCCCAGGCGAGGCCGAGCGGATGCCCCACGCGCAGCGAGTCGCGTCGCAACCGCTCGCCGACCCAGCGTGCGCTGTCGAGATCGTTGAGGCGCAGCGATGCCTCCGCGATCACCGGCAGCAGGCGATAGATCCCCCACACGACGTACCCCGAGCGATCGGCGATGGCGAGGCCCGCGCGTCCGACCCGAACCGCTTCGGCATGCTCGCCGACCGCGAGGTGATACGCCGCGCGACCCGTGTGCGCCGGCACGACCGTGTGCACGTCGACATGCCCGCGCCCCGTTCGCGATGCACCGCTGAGCGCCCACGCCTCATCGATGCTCGCCTTCCCGCGATCCATGTCGCCGCGGCCGAGGTAGAGGATGCCCATCCACACCAGCAGTCGCGGGAGCAGCGCGCGCTGGCCGAGCACGCGCGCGAGTCCGACGGACCGCTCGGCGATCGCCAACGCACCCGACCAATCTCCCTGCGCGGAGGCGACCTCGATCTCGATCTCGGCCGACCAGAGGCGCAGCACCGGCGAGTGCAGCTGGTCGGCGAGCCGCTCGCTCTCGCGCAGATGACGCTGGGTCTCCTCGGCGTTGCCGGTCAGCCCTCCGAGGAGCGCCAGCGCCCAGTGCGCCGACCACTCGACGGTGAGCTGACCCGATTCGCGGGCGAGCTCGATCGCCCGCGCGCCGTGCTCGCGCGCGCGAGATGGTGTGCCGGTCCACACGTGGAGCAACAGCAGCGCGCGATGCGTGCGCGCCA
>JALZAE010000230.1 GCA_030948535.1 Gemmatimonadota bacterium
GGCCGGCACTGCCCCCGTGACTCGTCCTGCTTCTTTTCCTTTGGTGAAGAGAATGGTCGTGGGTATCCCACGAATGCCAAACTGTTCACTCGTCCGCGGCGCGAGGTCTGTATTGAGCTTCGCCACCAATGCGCTGCCTTGGTGTTTTGCCGCCAGCGCGTCGAACGCCGGTGCCATGGTCTTGCACGGGCCGCACCAGTCGGCGTAGAAGTCTACGAGCACCGGCAGCTCGCTCTCGGCGATCGTCTTCGCGAAGTCATCGTCGTGCAGCGCGATGGGCCGGTCGAGTAGCAGCGGGCGCGCGCAGTTGCCGCACTTCGGCCGGTCGGCCACGCGCGCGGAGTTGATGCGATTCCACGTCTGGCAGAATGGGCAGCGCACCGTCACACGCGGCGCTCGATCGGTCTCGGCTGGCATCGAAGTCCTCGTGGTCTTTCGAGAAGGAATATGTCGGGGTGCGCTCCGCGCAACTGGACGTTCACCGGGAGCCGCTGCTTTTTTGCGAAGACGGGGCGTTAGCTCAGCTGGGAGAGCATTCGGTTTGCAACCGAAAGGTCGCGAGTTCGATCCTCGCACGCTCCATATCGTGCGACTACGACGCATGCACTAATACAGAAATCAGTCCGATGGGCCTGAGAGGAGTTGCCTTTCGGGCCCTTCTCGTACCGCTTCCACTTCACTTTCACTCGCGGCCGAACGTCCATGATTCTCGCGGCGTTGCTCCGTCGTCTGCGCCTCTCGCAGATCGCAGCCTGCTTCATCGTGCTGCTGCTCGCCGTCGCGCGCGTCGCGACCGCGCACGTGCACCTGCAGAGAACGGACCCGATGCCCGGCACGCGGTTGGATTCCGTGCCGCGCCAGATTCGCTTCTGGTTCAGCGAGAGTGTTCAGATGCCGTTCACCGCGGTGACGCTCACCGCGGCGGACGGATCGGTCATCCCCCTGCGCCCTCCCGTCGCCGCCACGAAGGCCGGGGAAGTTGATGTCGCGATCGAGCCGGCGCTCAGCGCGGGCACGTACACCGTGGCCTGGCGTACCACCTCGGCTGACGGGCATCCCGCGCACGGCAGCTTTGTGTTCACGGTCGCGGCCAATGCGCGCGGGCTCGCCACCGCCGACAGCGTCGTCACGCCCGTGTCGCCGCCCGCCGTGCTCCCGTCCGTGGTGTCCCCGCCGATAGAGGCGCCGACGTTCGAGGTGTCGTCCGCTGCCTACGTCATCATCCGCTGGCTCTCCTTCAGCGCGCTGCTCATCGCAGTCGGATCCGTCGTCTTTCTCGCCGTAGTGCTTCCGCGAGTGGGCGGTCCGGCAGCACAAGCGCTCGCGCGCGACGCCCGGTCGCTCGGTGCCGCCGCTGCCTGGTCGCTGATCGCTCTGACGTTGATGCGATTCGGCGCACAATGGTTTGCCTTGCGCGGCGCACCGGGAATGGCGGGCCCCTCCATGAGCGCCATGCTCACGGGCAGCGCGTGGGGAATCGGCTGGGTCGGCGAGCTGCTCTTGGCACTCGCGCTTGCACTGACGGTGCGCGGCGCGGGAACGGGCATCACCGTCGGCATCGCGGCGCTCCTCTCGTTCATGCCGGCGCTCTCCGGGCATCCCATGTCGATGGAGGCGCTCACGCCGGTGATGGTCTTGTCCGATGGCGTGCACGTGTTCGCGGCCGCGGCCTGGCTCGGCACCTTGTTCGTCATCACAACCGTCGGTCTCTCGGCGGCGCTGCGACTGGAAAGCACCGCACGCATGCAGACAGTTGCCGCAATGGTCGATCGCTTCTCACCAATGGCGATGGCGTCAGCGGGAGCCATGGTGCTCACCGGCGGATTCGCTGCCTGGGCGCACCTGCGCTCGCTGAGCGCGCTCACCGAGAGCGCGTACGGCAAAGTGCTGCTGGTCAAGCTCGCCTGTTTCGCGGCAATTCTTGCCTTCGGCGCGTTTCATCAGAACATCTCACGCCGGCGCCTCGCGAAAGACGCCAGTGCCACGGTCGCCTTTCGTCGCTCCGCCCTCGCGGAGCTCGGCTTGGCGACCGTGCTGCTCATCGTGACCGCGATCCTCGTCGTCACCTCGCCGCCGTTCCCTCGTTAGGCAGCGTCGACGGGGAAGGAAAGCCGGAAGCGCGCACCCTTGGGAATGGCTTCGCTAGTGAGCTCGCCGTGCAGCTCGTTGCGCGTGACGGTCCGCGCGATCGCCAGTCCGCTTCCCGGAACGTGCGTCGCGGGGATACCACGCCCGTCGTCGGCGATCGTTACGGAGACGGCGTTGTCCGTCCGCTCGATTGTGATGTCGAGCCGCGATGCGCAGGCGTGCTTGACCACGTTGGTGACGAGCTCGTTGATGACGACCGCGGCAGCACTCCCCTGCGACGTTCGCACGCTCGCCTGTCCACGAATCTCAACGCGCAGTGTATCAGCCGCGCTGAATACCTCCTGGACGCTGCGCGCAATCGACCCGGTGAGGCCGCGCATCTCGACGACGGCCGCGTCGAGCTGCAGCGCGTCCTGGATCGCCGCCATGGTCCGAAGCCGCGTGATCGCGACATCGATCGCCTCGGACAGCGGCCGCTCGGGACGCCGGTGGCGCTCGAGGACGAGCAGCGCCTGAATCGATGCCAGATTGTTGCGCACCCGATGCTGCAGCTCTCGGAGCAGCACGGTCGTGGCTTCGGCGTCACGCCGCGCGCGCTCATACAATCGCCCATTCTCCGCCGCGAGCTCGACCAGGGATCCATTGAGGCGAACGAACTCACGCTCGGCGCGCCGGATGCGCGCCAGCTCTTCGATTCGCCCGATGATCGCCGATGGCGGCGTGGTGATCGGCAGCCACACATCGGGCGCGGCGGACTCGTGCGATGCGCGCACGCGCTCGGGGTGCAGCGCGATGACCGGCAGGAGCGGTACCTGGTACCGCGTCTTGATGTGCGCGCCGAGTGCCATGGCATCCGCGCGTGAGCCCGCGATCACGACCGCGTCGGTCGCATCATCGATCGCCGCGAGCGCTCCATCGAGCGCGACTTGGCGCGCGATGTGTCCACGGCGCGCGAGCGCGAGGGCCAAGGAGCGCGTCTGTGCCCGGCCGACGGCGCGCGATGAAGCGTCCGCGACAATCAAGACGCGGCAACGGGCGGTACTCGCGTGTTTCGGTGGCGATACCGTTGGCATTGCCGCACCTCGCGGCAGGAAGCGTTCCGCGCTCTGGGGTCCATCTCTTGCAGCGCACGCCACGACTCTTTCCAAAGTTGAGGCTTCGTGACCCAGCGGTCGCTGCGCATTCTCATCGCCGAGGACGAAAGCGTGACCGCGCTGGCGCTCGAGCAAGATCTCAAAGCCATCGGACATACGGTCCTTGGCATCGCCAACGATGGCGCGACCGCCGTCTCGATGGCGCGCACCCTCGGGCCCGATCTCGCGATTCTCGATGTGAAGATGCCGCATCTCAGCGGCCTCGAAGCCGCCGATCAGATTCACGCCGAGCGGGAGATTCCCATCATTCTGATCACGGCCTACAGCGACGACGACACGGTGGTTCGCGCCATGGCCGCGCCCGTGTTCAGCTATCTCGTCAAGCCCGTCGTTGCCGCGCAGCTCGCCGCGGCGATCGCGATCGCGCAGGCGCGTCACGCCGAGTGGCTTGCCGGCCGCTCCGAAACGGCCGATCTGCGCAAGAAGCTCGATGATCGGAAGGTGATCGAGCGCGCTAAGGGCATCCTGATGCAGCGCGAAGGCATCAGCGAGAACGCCGCGTACAAGATCCTGCAGCGCACGAGTCAGAGCAGAAATATGTCGATGGCCGATCTCTCAAAGAGCTTGCTCGCCGCTGAGGACTTGGTGCGATCGCCGGGCGACTCGTCGGGCCACGGCTGACGCGCGCGCGCGCGCTTGTCCGGCATCCCGAGCCTGTCTAGCTTCCTCGCCGCTCTTTCTTCTCAAGGCATCCAGGAATGACGAATCCCACGACGGCGACGGCGCTCGCCGTCGGTGCTGCCGCGCCCGACTTCACACTTGCCTCCACGCGCGGCACTCCGTTCACCCTGTCGTCGCTCCGCGGCGAGAAAGCAGCGCTGCTGTGCTTTTTTCCGCTCGCCTTCACCAGCACCTGCACCGCTGAGATGTGCGAGCTGAGCGAAGACTTCGATCGCTTCACCAGCGGCAACGTCGAGGTGTTCGGCATCAGCGTCGATTCGGTCGCCACGCTGCGCGAGTTCAAGGCAAAGCATGCGATGAAGGTGGATTTTTTGAGCGATTTCAAGCGGGTGGTCACCCGAAAGTACGATCTATTGATCGAAGAAAAATTCTACAGCAAGCGCGCCTACTATTTGATCGACAAGTCGGGCACCGTCGTATGGATGCACATCGAAGAGCATCCTGGTCTTCGCCGCCCGACCGGCGAATTGCTTGCGGCGATCGAGCAACTGCCGGAGTAATCGGTCATCTTGTCCGGATGGCGCGCGTGCCGGTATACTCCGTCTCGCCCGCGCCCTCGGAGGTTGTTTGGCCCGGCAACCGCGACAACGCCGTCGCCCCACCATGACGTCGCCCGCAATTCGTAGCTCGCACGTCGGCCTCGTCGCCGACGTCGCTCGGCTATTGGCGGCCGCCGCGACGCCGCTCGCCGCTCTCGGCGCGGTCGCGGAGCTCGTGCGTGAGCACTACGGCGCGAGAGGCTGCGCGATCGTGCGCGACGCCGGCGAGCGGACGGTGCTCGCCTCCGCGGACCGTCCGGACGCCGGCATCACCGGCGGGATCGATGCGGAAAGCGCGCTCGTTGCGGCCGGCGCCCGGGTGGGCGTGATCGAGCTACGGAGCATACGCGCGGGCGCGAAGCTCGACGCTGTATCGGTTATCGCCGACATGCTCGCTCGAGTACTGGTCAGCGCGGAGCAGGGCGATCGGCTCGGCGCCGAAGTGGCGCGACGCTCGCGCGAGACGGAAGCGCAGCGGCGATTCATCGAGAAGATCATCGACTCGCTTCCCGTCGGCCTCTACGTGATCGACCGCGACTTTCGCATCCAGGCCTGGAATCGCAAGCGCGAGACGGGAATGCTCGGTGTCTCGCGCGAGGAAGCGATCGGCCGGCCGATCTTCGAGATTCTCCACCGCCAGCCGGAGTCGTTGCTGCGCGGCGAGTTCGAGGACGTCTTCCGCACGGGCGCCATGCGGCAGTTCCATATGGAGTCGGCGACGCTCGGCGAGCCGCGCACCTATCGGGTCAGCAAGATTCCGATGTCGCTCGACGACGATCGCGTGTCGCATGTGATCACCATCGGCGAGGACATGACGGCCTGGACGATGGCCCAAGAGCGCATCGGGCAGGCCGAGAAGCTCGCCGCCGTCGGACAACTGGCCGCCGGCGTGATGCACGAGATCAACAATCCGCTGGCGACCATCGGCGCGTGCGGCGAGAGTATGGCGCTGCGCCTCGAGGCTCCGGACGTCGGCGACGATCTGCGCACCGAGTTCGCCGAGTATCTGGCGATCATCGATCACGAGGTGCACCGCTGCACGCGCATCATCGATGGGCTGCTGCACTTTAGCCGACCGAAGCATCCCGCGCGCGCGGACTGCGATATCAACCTCGTGATCGGCGAGACGCTCTTCCTCCTCAAGCACCACGCGACATTCAAGCGCATGCAGGTCGAGACCGATCTGGCGCCCGACCTCGGTGCGCCGGTGGAGGGCGATGCCGAGCAATTGCTGCAGGTCTTCATGGCGCTGCTGCTGAACGCGTGCGATGCCAGCGGCGGCGCGGGAAGTGTGC
>JALZAE010000268.1 GCA_030948535.1 Gemmatimonadota bacterium
CGTGCGGCCGCCGCCGCTGCCGCGCGCGACACCGGGACGCCGAAGCCCGACGGGCTCTACCGGGCGATGTTCACCGGCGGCTACACGCTCTCGATTTTCGTCGCCGACGCGGAAACGGGAAAAGGGCAGGAGCTGTGGCACAACAAGGCGGGCGACAAGGCGTTCACCAACATCCGCGGCATCACCTGGGCCGGCGAGAGCATCATCTTCCAGCAGGAGCCGGAAGAGTGGGTCCGCGTCTACTCGCTGGCGACCACTGGATCGCCGGCGCCGGTCGAGCTGACGCCCGGTGCCGGTGCCGTCGAGACGCTCGGCGTGTCGAGCGACGGCAAGACGCTGTACTACGCGACGAACGTCGGCGACATCGATCGTCGTCACCTTTGGAAGGTGCCGACCGCGGGCGGCGCGGCGGTGCAGATGACGCGCGGCGAAGAGATCGAGATGTATCCGGCGCCGCTCGCGTCCGGAAAGAACATTGCCATCCTCACGTCATCGGCGACGCGGCCCATGTCGGTCGGCATCCTCCCGGCCGACGGCAGCGCGAAGAAAATCATCTACCCGACGCTCACGAACGATTGGCCCGCCGCCGACCAGGTCGCGCCGGCGAACGTCGTGCTGAAGGCCGAGGATGGCGTCGAGTTTCACAACCAGATTTTCCTGCCGAAAGATTTGAAGCCCGGCGAGAAGCGCCCCGCGATCATCTTCGTGCATGGTGGTCCCGTCCGGCAGATGCTGCTCGGCTACCACTATATGGATTTCTACCACATGGCATACGCGGTGAACGAGTGGCTGGCGAGCCAGGGCTACATCGTCATGTCGGTGAACTACCGCTCGGGCATCGGCTATGGAAAAGCGTTTCGCACCGCGGCCAAGACGGGGGGTCGCGGTAACGCGGAGTACGGTGATGTGCTCGCGGCCGGAAAGTATCTGCAGGGCAGACCGGACGTCGACGCAAGCCGCGTCGGCATCTGGGGATTGTCGTACGGCGGTGTGCTCACCGCGCAGGCGCTCGCGCGCAACTCCGACATCTTCGCGGCGGGCGTCGACATGGCCGGCGTGCATCTGTGGGGCAATTCGCTCGATACCGCCGACGTCTCGTACAAGTCGTCGGCCATCTCGGCCATCGACGGATGGAAATCCCCGGTGCTCATCTGGCACGGCGACGACGATCGCAACGTCGAGTTCTCGCAGACCGTCGGACTCGTCGAGCTGCTGCGTGCGCACAACGTCTACTTCGAGCTGATCGTCAATCCGGACGACACGCACGAGACGCTCATCCACAAGCGGTGGCTTTACACGTTCGCGCGGATGCAGGACTTTCTGCAGCGGTTTCTGTGGAACAAGGGCGTGACGGCCGGCGGGTCGAGGTAAGATCGTGACCGCGCCCGCGAAGGTAGCCGTTCGCGTGACCGATCCGGACGTGATCGTCCGCACCCTCACGTCGCTCGACGATTGCAACGCCTGTGTCGAGCTTCAGCGCCATGTGTGGGGCTACGGCGATGGCGACATCACGCCGGCCTCGCTGCTTCACGTCGTCGAGTACGTCGGCGGCATCGCGGCGGGCGCGTTCGATGCACAGGGCACGCTCCTCGGCTTCGTGTTCGGCATCAGCGGCATCCACGACGGCGAGCTCGCGCACTGGTCCCACATGCTCGGCGTCCGCGAGTCGGCGCGAAACATGGGTGTGGGCCGGATGCTCAAAGAGCATCAGCGCCGGACCATGGCGGAGTTGAACGTCAAGCGCATTTTCTGGACGTTCGATCCGCTGATGGCGAAGAATGCCTACTTCAACTTCAACCGGCTGGGCGCGCGGATCATCGACTACGTCCCGGACATGTACGGGACGACCGGGAGCCCACTCCACTACGGGCTAGCGACGGACCGACTCGTCGTCTGCATCGAGACCGCGGAGAATCGGAGCGCGCCGTGGATCTTGTCGCAGGACGAGCGGCATCCCGTGCTGACCGCCTTTCCGCGACCGAACGACGTGACACTTTCGCTTGGCGACCAGCGCCCGAAGGTCGTGCTGCTCGAGATTCCAAACGACGTGCTGGACGTGATGGCGCGCACGCCGGCGCAGGCGCGCACGTGGCGCTTTTCGGTGCGCGAGAATTTTGAATGGGCGCTTCGCAACCGGTACGTCGCGCGCGGTGTCCATCGGGATGCAAAGACCGGACGGTGTTTCTACATCGAGGTCCTCGACCCATCGACGGACGTTCCCGATGCCCGATGAGCCGCGCCCATCGGCTCCCACCTCATGATGGTCTCCCCTTTCGGTACACAAGCCATGGTCCTGTGATACGTCCGACTGCAGTTCGCCGGCGCCCGGTGACTGACTGAGCGCTCCGTCGCCCCATTTCCATCTCCACCATTTTTCCCGAACAGGAGTAGGCAATGCGAAAGAAGCAATGTCCGCGTAGTCCACGAAGGTTCGTCGCCGCTTGTTCTATCCTGGCAGCGTTACTGCTGTTGGGCGCGCCGATCGTGCGCGCGCAGAGTGGAACGATCGTTGGACAAGTGACCGACGCGACGACGAAGCAGCCCATCTCGAATTCGTCGGTTCAGATCGACGGGTCGCGGCTGGGTGCGAGCACCGACCAAGACGGGCGCTACCGAATCGCCAACGTGCCGGCCGGATCGCGCACGGTCGTCGCCAGACGCATCGGCTACAACTTCCAGCGTCAGACGGTCAACGTTGGTGCGGATCAGTCCGTGACGGTCAACTTCGCGCTTCAGGCTGCCGCGGTCTCACTGGACCAGATCGTGGTCACCGGCACCGCCGGCGATCAGGAGCGGCGCGAGATCGGAAACGCCGTCGCAACCATCAGTGCCGTGGATGAGCTCTCGAAATCGGAGGCACCGAACGTGACGGCGCTGCTCAACGCGCGCGTGTCGGGCGTGTCGATCGCCCAGAACACGGGGCGCCTCGGCGGGGGCCCGAGCATCCAGATTCGCGGCGTGTCGAGCATCGGACTCAGCAATAGCCCGTTGATCTACGTCGACGGCGTCCGCGTGAGCAATGTCACCGGCGGCGGCCCCAGCGGCGCCGGCTTCGGCTCGCAGAACTCGGCGGTCGCTGGACGGTTGAACGATATCGATCCCGCGCAGATCGAGAGCATTCAGATCATCAAAGGTCCCGCGGCGGCGACGATCTATGGCACCGAGGCGGCCAACGGCGTCGTCCAGATCATCACCAAGAAGGGGTCCGGCACCAAGCCGCAGGTGACGCTTCAGGTCCAGACCGGCTCGATCTACTTCAGGGACGCCGAGAACCGGTTGCCTACCAATTATATCCGGAACGCGGGGGGAACCGTCGTCCCCTTCAACGGCATCCGCTACGAAGATTCGCTGGGCACGCCGATCTTCAAGACGGGTCAGTCGCGCCAATACAACCTTGGCCTCTCGGGCGGCACCGGCGGAGTGAACTACTATCTCTCGACCGGATATCAGAACGACCTCGGCATCGAGCCGAACAACTCGCAACGGCAATTCAACGCGCATGCCAATCTCAACATGGCGGTCACACCGCTGGTGGATGTTGGGACGAGCCTCAACTTCGTGCAGGCGGACAATCATCTGGGTGCCGACGAAGGTCTGTCCCCGATGCTCGGCGCCATCCTTGGTCATCCGCTGCTCTTCGCCAAGGCGGGCGCCGAGGGATTTTATCCAAACGTACCGCCGCGATTCATCCAACAGTTGTACGACAACTCCGACGGGGTCAACCGCTTCACGGGCAGCGTGACGGTCAACCACCGCCCGATCGGTTGGTTCAGCCAGCGCCTCATCGCCGGCATCGACTACACCGGCGAAGATGCCAGAGCGTTGGAGCGATTCGCGCCACCGGACTTGGCTCCGTTCGCACTCGCCACGCCCGCGGGCCGCGTCACGCAAATCCTCACCTCGAGCACGCTGGCCACCGCCGACTACTCCGGCACGGCGAAAATTAATCTCAATTCAAGGATTCAGTCGTCGACATCGCTCGGTGGTCAGTTCTACCGCACTGAAACGAGCCAGAGCCTGCTCGGCGGAATGAACTTCCCCGGACCCGGCGTCGAGCTGGTCTCTGCCACCTCAACGGCGATCGCCTCGGCGCAGACGCAGGTGATCAATACAACGATTGGCGGCTACGCCCAACAGGAATTCGGACTCAACAATCGGTTCTTCCTTACTGGCGCTCTGCGCATCGACAACAACAGCGCCTTCGGCTCGCAATTCAAGTCGATCACCTATCCCAAGCTGAGCGCCTCATGGGTGATCAACGAAGAGCCGTTCTGGCACGTGAACTTCGTCAACACGCTCAAGCTTCGCGGTGCCTATGGTGAGTCCGGTCGCGCACCCCAAGCCTTCACGGCGCTGCGCACGTTCACCCCGGTTCAGGGCCCGGGGGGGTCGAACGCCTTCACGGCGGGTTCCTTCGGCAACTCGAACTTGAAACCGGAGCGCGGCAAGGAGACTGAAATCGGCTTCGAGTCGATGCTGCTCAATCGGCTGAACATCGACTTCACCTACTACAATAAGAAGACCTACGACGAGATCGTGGCGCAGCCGATCGCTCCGTCGACCGGGTTCTCCGGAAATCAGTTCCGGAATCTCGGACGCGTCGATAACCACGGGATTGAGGTCCAGGCCAATCTGCAGGTGCTGTCGCGCAAGAATCTGGCGTGGGAGATCACCGGCAATTACACCACGGCTGAGAACAAGATCGTGAGCCTGGGTGGACTGCCCTCGCTCGTCACCTCCGTCAGCCAGGCGAACATCGTAGGCTATCCGATCGCGTCGTTCTTCTCGCGGCGCGTCATATCGGCAACGCAGGACCCGACCACTGGCGCCGTCTCGAACGTTCTGTGCGATGGTGGCCCGGGCAAAGCCCCGGTCTCCTGCGCGACGGCGCCATTCCTCCAGATCGGTACGCCGGCACCGACCCACTTCGGATCGATCGGCAACACCGTCACGCTGTTTGGCAAGATTCGTCTGTACGCGTTGGTCGACTGGCGCGGCGGGAACATTGTGTACAACGCCAACGAGGCCAATCGCTGCACCGGCGCCCTCGGTGCCGGCCTGTGCGACGTCAACTACAATCCGAAAAACTATTCGGCAGCCCGTGTCGCCGAGGCGAATGCCACGGTCGGGCTCACCCAGGGCGCGCAGGACCAGTACATCCAGGACGCCTCCTTCGTGAAGCTGCGCGAGGTGTCGGCTACCCTGACGCTCCCCGATCGCTTCGCGCGCGGATTCAAGCATGCCTCGTTCACGCTCTCTGCCCGAGAGCTCGGGCTGTGGACCAACTACCGCGGCCCGGATCCTCAAGTGAGCTCGAACAACGCCAGCAGCCTCGGCGGGATCGACCAGGGACTCATTCCGCCGCTCAGCCGCCTGACCGCGACCCTCAACCTCACCTTCTGACCCATGCCAAACTCACATACGAGAAAGGGCTCTTCGGTGAGCCGTGCCATCTCGAGTCGTGCGTTCGCGCTCGGCGCCGCGCTGTCCATGACAGCGATCGTACTCGGGACCGCCGCTTGTAAGGACATCACGACTCTCCAGCAGTCCAATCCGGGCCAGCTGAGCTCGTCGACCGTTTTCACCCCGGCCAATGCGCAGCTGATCGTCAACAGCGCGCAGGGTGACTTCGAGTGCGCGTACAACGAGTACATCGTGGCGAGCGGACTGTTCGTCGACGAGCTCGCCAACGCGATCTCGAATACGGCGAACTTCGATCTCGACCGTCGTACCATCACGCCGAGCTCTCCATACGGAACGAGTTCGTGCAACTCCCAGCAGCAGGCCGCGGCGTATTCGCCGCTCGCGGTCGCCCGTGCCTCGAACGACACGGCCGTCGCACATCTTCACCAGTGGACGGATGCGGAGGTACCCACTCGGAGCAAGTTGATCGGCGTCGCTTCGGTGTACGCCGGCTTCAGTCTGATTCTTCTGGGCGAGGGGTCGTGCACCGTCGCGATCAACCTCGGCCCCGAGCAGACCGACGCTCAGATCTTCGCTGAAGCGAAGATCCGGTTCGACACCGCGGTCGCGGCGGCGACGCGAGCGGCCGATACGCCGACGCTCAATCTCGCGCTGCTCGGTCGCGCTCGGGCCCAGCTCGACTTGGGCAACTCGGCCGCGGCCGCGGCCGATGCCGCGCTGATTCCTTCCGGATTCTCGGCGACGATCGGTCACGACGCGGTCGTCGTGCGCCGTCAGAATCTCGTCTTCATCCATACACAGCTGTCGAACTACTCCTCGGTCGACACGTCCATTCAAAACAAGTTCAACCTGACGCGTGATCCACGTATTGCGTTCACGTCGACGGGGAAGATCGGTTCCGATGGTAAGACCTTGATTGTGTTCCCAAACAAGGATGCGGCGGCCACCACGCCGCAGGTGCTGGCGAAATACTCGGAGGCACAGCTGATCATCGCCGAGAACAAGGCCAACACGGGCGATCTCGCCGGCGCTGTGGTCATCATCAACACGCTCGAGGCGGCGAACGGCCAGCCTGCGTTCGTCCCGGTTCCGCTGACGAAGGCGGCGGTGATCGCGCAGATCATCGAGGAACGGCGCCGCGAGTTCTTCCTGGAAGGACACCGGCTGGGCGATATCCGGCGTTACGGGATTCCGATCCAACCGGTCGCCGGTGCCCCCTACGTCAACGGTGGATTTTACGATACGCAGTCGTGCTTCCCATTGCCCGACGTCGAGCGAATCAACAATCCGTCCATTCCGAAGCCATAATGACTTCGATCTGAAGTCGAACGAGAATGCCCTTCCAGGAGATCGGAAGGGCATTCTTGTTTTTTGGGAATGACGCGCGCGTCATCCTCGGCTCACTCGCCGATGCGCGCGAGTCTGAGCGGCTGCCCGCCCAGCAGCATCTCGCTCGCCGGCCCGCTGCCCGCGCGCACGAATGAAATGCGCAGCCCGACCGGAGTGACAAACGCCAGCCCCGACGACGGGATCAGCTCTTCGCGCGGCTCGCCGGGCATCTGCAGGTAGAGCGCCCCGTCGTCGAGCGACACCGCCGCGATCAGCGTGTCGGGCGCGACGGCGTATCGGTATCGGCCGACGAGATCGCGAAGCGTCGACGGCTCGATCGTTCCGCGTGTCATCGTCCGGCGCGGCGAGCTCGGCCAGCCGTACGCGTCACCGATGCTGCGGCCGATCTCCTCGAGCAGCGCGCCGCTCACGCCGTTGGTGAGGATCACGAAGCCGCGGCCACCTTCGATCGTCGCCGTGACCTGCGCGACGAATCCCTCGTCGCGGCCGCCGTGGCCGAACGTCGCCGTATCGCCGGCACCACTCACCGCGACGCCGAGTCCCCACTGCCCGAATTGCCGGCTGAGCATCTGCTTGGCCATCGCCTGCGACAGGAGGCGCGTCGACTGGCCGGAATATGCGCGTTGCATCTCGATCGCCCACCGCGCCAGATCGGAGGCCGTGGTCCAGAGTCCGGCCGCGGCCATCTCGGGATAGGTGTGGTATTTCCCGTGCACGGGCGTGTCGAGCTTCTCATGGCCGCTGGCAGCGAATCGCGCGAATGACGCCGGGAGCGGATTCTCGTACGTGCTGTGCGTCATCCCAGCCGGCGCGAGCACGAGCTCGCGCATCAGGTCGGGGAAGGTGCGGCCCGTCACGTCGGTCATGGCGAGCTGCGCGATCGTGATGCCCCCGCCGGAGTACCGCCAGATCGATCCCGGGGCGACATCGACTCGAACGGCGGCGGTGTTCGCCGGCTTGGTGCCGTCGAGCACCTGGACCACCGTGGGCACGGGCGCATCGACGTCGTAGCCCGGGAAACCATGCACGGTGAGTCCGCCACTGTGCGTCAGGATCGCGCGGAGGGTGACGGGCTTCGACTTGGTGAACTCGTTCGACGGCACCTTCCACGAGTGCAGCTCGCTGTTGATGTCGGCGTCGAGATCGAGCTTGTGCTGCTCGACGAGCCGCAGCGCTGCTGTGGCGGCGACGGGCTTGGAGATCGATCCCGCCTGGAAGATCGTCGAGGTGTCGACGGGCGTCGTGCCGCCGAACTCCCGCACACCGTAGCCGCGTGCCCACTCGATGCGGCCGCCATTGATGACCGCGATACTCACCCCGGGCACGTGATAGTGCTGCATGCGCTGCGCGATCGTGTAACGCGTCTCGGGCGCACCGGCCATCGCCATCGGCGTGAGCAGGCCGCTCTCCACTCTGGCGATGCGTGCCGCGACGCCCGTATCACGTGCCCCAACGGCAGGCGCCGATGGCTGCGCCAGGAGCGGCAGAGCTGCGACCATGTGCGCCAGACAAAGCATTGCTCGCATGACATCTCTCGCTGAAATCGGTTCGGCCGATCGACCGTCTTCAACGTGTTGCCCCCGGATCTCGGACGCAATGCGCATGCGTCGCTCGCAGTGACATTTGCGGAACACATCGCAAGCTGGTCGTCGGCACAAGATTGTAGAAGACGATTCGTGCGCATCACCGGAACACGCGCTGCCGACGGCGGCGCTCGCCGAAAGAATTGACAGCGGTGGCAGTGTCGCGACGAACGTGCTAGGTATTCCGCGCGGTAGAGGCGAGCGGCATCGCCGTGCGCAACTCGTCAGCCGGAGGACCGATCGAGTTGCGCGTATTGTCAATGTTCTGACAAAGAAAGGTTGCTGCGATTCTTGCGTCCGGTTTTTATCCGCCATAGGCGTATGTTAATTGTTTCGTTCGTGTTGTCTTTCGTCCCGGACGCCGACGAAAATCGCGCGCACTTCGGACCTGGCAACGCGCGAAACGATCGTGCAGTGAAGTCACTCTGAACCCTGGAGGGGTGGTATGGTCCGCGTGCGTAGTCAACTACTCGTTACTGCAGCCCTGCTCGCGTTCGTTGTTGCAAGAGCAAGCGCACAGCAACCGGCAAGCGGTACGGTCACAGGTCGCGTGACCGACGCATCAAGCAAGCAGCCCGTCCCCGCGGTGCAGTTCGTGATCGTGGGCACGACCCGCGGAACGACCGGCGGCGATGACGGCAGCTATCGCCTGGCGAATGTCGTGGCGGGCGATCGGCAGATTCGTGTACGACGAGTCGGGTATCAAGAGATGGTGCAGCGTGTGACGGTCGGGCCCGGACAGTCCGTGACGCTCGACTTCGCGCTCGTGCCGACGGCGATCAAGATCGACGAAGTCGTCATCAGCGCCACGGGCGAGTCCGAGCGTAAGAGAGAGCGCGGCAACTCGACCGCCACGATCGAGCAGGACGCGGTGCCGGCGGCGGTGGTGAACACGCTGCCCGATGTGCTCTCCTCTCGCGTCGCTGGCGTCGTCGTGCAACAGTCCGGCGGCACCACCGGCTCCGGCGCGCGCATCCGTATTCGCGGCGCCAACTCCGTCTCGCTGAGCAACGACCCGCTCATCATCGTCGACGGCATTCGCGTCAACAGCTCCACGTCCTCGTCCTCGATCGACGTCGGCGGCCAGGCGCCGTCGCGCCTGAACGATCTGAATCCGGAAGACATTGAGACGATCGAAGTCATCAAGGGACCGGCCGCCTCGGCGCTCTACGGCACGGCCGCCGCGAACGGCGTCATCCAGATCACGACCAAGCGCGGTCGCCCCGGCACGTCGATCTGGACCGCGCATACCGAGCTCGGCACGGTGCGCGAGGTGACGAACTATCCGGCCAACTACGCCGCGCTCGAGATCGATGGCGCCGACACCACGTTCGGCACACCGGCCACCACCGGCATCGGCTGCACGCTCGACTTCCGCGCGCGCGGATTCTGCGATCCGAGCGCGATCGCAAAATTCAATCCGCTCGAGCAGGTGAGCCCGTTCACCAACGGCTATCAGGAGAAGTACGGTCTCACCGCGTCAGGCGGCTCGGATGCCGCGACGTACTTCCTGTCGGGCGAGTTCAACAAGCAGCAGGGCGTGTACGCGATCAACCAGCTGCGCGCTCTCGACCTGCGTGCCAACATCCGCGGCCAGCTCCGCGACAACCTCGATGTGACCGCCAACACCGGCTACATCCAGAGTCGTCTCCGACTACCGCAAAACGACAACAATATTCGCGGCGTCATTCCGGGCGGATTGCTCGGCGCCGCGTTCAAGGACAACGGCACCACGAGGTTTGGCGCTCCGCTCAACGGCTACGGCTTCGATTCCCCGGCCG
>JALZAE010000284.1 GCA_030948535.1 Gemmatimonadota bacterium
TGCGCGGCGCGCCGTCTCTAGCTACGCGCCAAGCGCCCGCGCCGCCCGAGCCGGGCGCCCACGCCGGGCCCTGCGTGATGAACCCGATGAGGCAAACGTCACAGCTCACCGCGACGCCCGTCCCATCGCCGTTCGTAGCACCGCAGCGCGCTGCCGCGCACCCGCAACTTCGGACTGGAGCTCGGCGTCCGCGCCACTCCACAGCGCGGCCACCTTCTCGTACGCGCGGATCGCTCGCGCGGTATCGCCACTGGCCTCGTACAACGCACCGAGCCGCTGGTACGACGACACCCGATACTCGCCGCCGGCATTCTGCCACTCGGACCACGGTGTCACGACGTAGCGCTCATACACCGCGATCGCCGAGTCGCGGGCGCCGGCCTGCTCGAGCGCGCGCCCAAGATCGGGAAGTGAACACGTCGGACAGAAATACAGATCGACCGAGCGCCGCAGCGTGCGCACCGCATCGCTCGTGTGCCCTTCGGCCAGCTCGGCCGCGCCAAGCGCCCGGAGATAGCCCCCTTCATCGCGAAGATTGAGACCGCCGCGTGTGGCGACTGGTAGCGATTCGTTTGCGCGCATCTCTGCGAGCAGCTCGCGGGCACGAGCGGGACGTCCGCCTAGCGCGTACGTATACGCGAGCAGCCCATAGTTCCGATCCAGCGGTGCGATCGATGGCAGTGGGAAGCGCGCGATGCTGGAGTCGAGCAGCGCGAGTCCGCGGACTGCATCGTGGCGGTCCCAGATGTCGATCAGCGCGCGCGCTATCGCCGCGGTGAGGTAGTCGCCTCCGGCGCCCCCCGCCACCTGCATCTGCTGCAGCGTGCGCTGATAGCGATCGGCGTCGGCGAGGTGGCCCCGGTCGATCGACAACGTCGAGAGTACCTTCAGAATTTCCGGACGACTATCGAGATCGGGCGTGGCAGCCGCGAGCATGCGCTCCGCGTGCGCGCGCGCGCCATCGAAATCACCGCGCATCATCTCGATCGACACCTCGATGAGCTCGGCGTTCTGCTGCTGCGGAAAGCGTCGCGCGCGAGCCGCCAGCGTTTGCGTCGCTTCGTCGTACCGGCTGCCGTTGAACTGATCGGTCGCCAGATGCTCGTAGAGCACTGAGATGGAGGAGTCGGACTCGATCGCCTTGTGAAAGAAGGTCTCGCCGCGCGCGTAGTCTCTCAGGTCCTCGTACACGTCGCCAATGTTGTTCAGCGCGCGCGCATCGTTCGGATAGAGCGACAGCAACATGCGGTACGCGGCGATCGCGCTGTCGGGGAGAAAGACATTCAGGTAGTACATCCCCGCGGCATGGTACTTCTCGATCTCGGGCAAGCGATCGCGGAATCGGAACGCCTTGGCGAGCGCATCCTCCGCGGCGGCGCGATCGCCGGCATCGCGCAGATACACGCCGAGCTTCCGGTACGCCATCGCGAAGCTGGTGTCGAGCGCGATCGCCTGACGCAGGCTCACAACCGCACGATGCCAGTCGCCGTCCTGATCTCCGACGCGAATGGCCTGCGAGTAAAGGCGAAGCGCCTGGAGTGATGAGGTCGTCACCTGCTCGAGCGATGGGCTCGCGCGCACCGACCAGAGCGATTCGCCGACACCGCGACGCAGCTGGTCCGACACGTTGTTCACGACGCCGAGCAGCTTGGTGGAGTCCGCCGCGCTCTCGCGCACCGAGACGAGGATCTCGCCCCCTTTCACCGAGATCAGCGCCGCCGAAACGGTGAAGCCCGTGCCGAGCGCCGCGACGTCGCCGGTGACGAACGCCTTCACCCCGTAGCGTTCCGCGACCTCGCGCACCAGCGCATCCGAGACGACCTCGCCCGGCGGATGCTTCATCAGGAGCAGCACGGCCTGCACCTGCGTTCGGCTCATCACGCGCGTCAGTCGCGACTGCGAGAGATCCGCGCGCAACGCTTCAGTCACAGCGCCGGCGAGCAGGGAATCGCGGGTGTGGTTGCCGAAGTCGGCGACGAGCAAGCCATCGACTCCCGTTGTCGCGCGCCCGCGAGTCGCGAAGAAGGCGCCAAGTGCGAGCGCCGCGGCGACACCCACGGCGGCAGCCCACCGCCATCTTTTCGCGGGCGGAGGGCTCCTGTCCGCGGCGACCAGCGATTCGGCGACGCCTTCTTTCGGCGCATCGAGTGGCGCGGTCGACGGCGATGGTGATTCGAGCGACTTAGTTGGGATTGTATCCGTCAACGGCGGCGCGGAGCGCATCGCGTCGGCGAGAGCAAGCGTCTGCGCCGCGGGCTCGGCGTCGAACTCCTCCGACATCCGTTGCGTGAATTGCTGAAAGACGCGCAACGCGCCCGCGCGGTCGCCGCTATCGCGCAGGGCGCGCATCAGCGCGCGCACGCGTGGCTCATCGTCGGGAGCGAGCCGGCAGGCTTCTGTGGCTCGCCGAATTTCCGCGGTGCGGTCGCCGGCCTGTCGCGCTTCGGCGGCGAGATCGCTGGCGGCGATCGTTGCGCGACCGCGAAGACGCGCGCGCGTCAGGTCGACCCACTGCTCGAAATCCGGCGACACATCGGAGACGAAGACGCCGTCGAGGAAATCTCCCTGATAGAGCGCGAGGGCATCGGCCGACCGCAGCTCGTCGAGTGCGGCCTCGAACGCGATCGCGTCACACGAAAAGTCGCCGGCGGTGACGCCGACTCGGTCATCGCGACCAGATTCGATCACGCCATCACCGAGCTGATGTCGCAAAGCGTGGAGGGCCTGACGGAGTGCGCGCCGGCCGTCGTCCTGGTTCAACTCGGGCCAGAAGAGGGCGAGCAATGCTTCGCGGCGATGCGGACCGCGGGGCGTCGCGAGGGTGAGATACGCGAGAAGCGCGAGGCGCTTGGGCTGCACGGCCAGCACGTGCGTCGCCGATGTCTCGCCACCGACGAGCTCCAGGCGTCCGAACGTCCGCAGCTCTACCACTCAAACCGCCGAAAAACGAGGCCGGAACCCGCGAGCCGTCGGTTAATCGCCGTTACCGCGCGTGGTAACGGCGCCGACGCAGTGCGATAACGGGCCGCCGTGATCTTGCTCGAACCTTACGGATTCGGATGACGAGCAGCAAGTGCTCGCCGCGCCGCCTCCGCACTTCTCGAGGGAAAGCGATGAGCACAACCGCCCCGAACATCATCAACGAGCTCTCGACACGGCCCATCGTCGCGCGAGCTCAGGCGATCCTTCTGCATCCGCAGTCCGAGTGGCCGGTGATCGACGCCGAGCCCGCCACGGTCGCCTCGCTCTACTCCGGCTACATCGCGCCACTCGCCGCCATCGCGCCCGTCGCCTCGCTCATCGGAATGAGCGTGTTCGGCATCCGGCTCCCCTTCGGTGGCGCGTACCGCGTTCCGCTCGGCTCGGCAATCGTCGGCGCGATCGTGCAGTACGTGTTGGCGCTGGGCGGCACCTTTGTGCTCGCGCTGATCATCGATGCGCTCGCCCCGACCTTCGGCGGCCAGCGTGGCAAGATCCAGGCGCTCAAGGTCGCCGCCTACGCGAGCACCGCGAGCTGGCTCGCCGGCGTGTTCGCGCTCGTGCCGATGCTCGCGATCCTCGGCGTGCTCGGACTCTACACGCTGTATCTGATCTACCTCGGACTGCCCGCGGTGATGCACGCGCCGCGCGAGCGCGCCCTCGGCTACGCGGCCGCGGTCATCGTCTCGGCGATCGTGCTCTTCATGATCACCGGCCTGATCGCCGCGCGCTTCGTCAGCTATCCGTCGCTCTCGCTGCCAGTGCGCTGAGCCCACAACACCCATCCGGAGATACTCAAATGCACCGACCGACCATTTCGTCCGCGCTCGTTGTCTCGCTCGCGATTGCACTCGCCGCCTGCGGCAGCAAGGGTACCGACGCTCTGATGCAGGCCGCAAAGAACGGCGATGTGAGTCGGAAGAGCGACGGCGGCACGCGATACGTCGCCTGCACGCTCATGCCGAAGGAAGAAGTCAACGAGCTGACCGGCGCGTCGTACACCACCGCCGAGTCGAGTGACGACGGCCGCTCGTCGGGAACGACCTGTCATTACACGTCGGACACCGACCCCGCGGGCATGTCCATCGAGATCAACTGGATTTCGCCGAGCGAATACTCGAGCGAGGCGGAGCATCTCGCGCTGCAGAAGGCGACGATCGGCGGCGCGAAGCTGGCCGGTAAGCTCACCGATGGCATGGTCGCCGGGGGCATCAACGGCGCGCCGAACGGCCCGGTCGATGGTGTGGGCGACGAGGCCCGGTTCAACATGATGCTGCTCACCGCGCGCAAGGGTGACTTCACGGTCATGGTGCAGATCGTCCCGACCAACATGATGGCGGTCATGACCGACAGCACCGTGGCGATCGGCTTTGTGGAAAAGGAAAAGACCGTCGCGCGCAAGCTGTTCGAGAAGCTCTGAGCAAGATCACTCATCCGACATTGGAGACGCAGATGAAGACCATACAGATCCGCCCGCTCTCGCTCGCGCTGACACTCGTCATCGCGCCTGCCCTCGGCGCGCAGGGACTGTCGTATGACATGAAGACGACCGGCAGCATGGTCGATCCGCGCAGCGGCGCGGCGACGACGCGCACCTTCATGGCCGCGCACGGACAGTTCGCCAATGGCGTGTCGCGCATCGACATCACCGAGTCGATGAGCCCCGGTGGGTTGATGGGCACCGGCACCTATACGATCACCAACGCGGCCAAGGGAACGACGACGATCGTCGATCCGGCGAAGCGCACGTACATGGAGCTCAACCCTGCCGAGCTCGCGAAGACCGCCGCGGGTCTGCAACAGTCGCTCGGCGGGCTGGCCAAGACCGAGATCTCGGACATCTCCGTCAATGTCGAAGATCTCGGCGCCGGCGAGCCGATCGAGGGCTACTCGACGGTGAAGTACCGTGTGACCGAGAGCTACACGATGAACATGACGGTCATGGGTCGCAGCAATCGAAGCACGACGCATACGACCAGCGAGCTGTGGGTCGCGCCGCAGCTCGACGGCATCATGAATCCGACGGCGCGGCCGGCCGCGGCCGATCCCACCGGTCCCATGGCCGAGCTGACCACGCAGCTGATGAAGGCTTACGCGAAGGTGAAGAAGGGGGTGATGCTCAAACGCGTCGCCGTCATGGAATCAGAGTCGAACGGCAAGCCGCGCTCGACCACCATGACGATGACCATCGAGAACGTGAAGCGCGCGTCGATTAGCCCGAGCGCCTTCGAGGTGCCGAGCGGCTACAGCAAGTCCGCATCACTCACGGACGCGATCGCTCCGCTCGGCGCCATCACCGATTCGTTGAACGCGGCGCGGGCACGCGCGAAGAAGAGTGGCGCCCCGCCGAGTGCCGAAGACGCAGCCGATTCGACCAGCCCGTCGGCGAAGCAGGCCGCGCTCGACGCGGCGAAGGACGCGACGAAGGATGAGGCGAAGGCGAAGGTGAACAAGGCGATCGGCAGGATCTTTGGCCGGCCACGCGAATGATCGCGCGCGCGTTGGCATCCATCGCCATTCTCACCTGTGCGAGTGCGCGCATTGCGCTCGCGCAGGACGGGGCGGGTGAGCGATTGGCGATCAGTGTGCTGGTCGTGCCGCAGGTCGCCTATCCTGGGTCCTCGGTGCGGATCAGTGGGAAAACGCTCGCGATCGGCGCGAACGCGACGGTGCACATTGCCTTCCTCGTGGACAATCGCGCCGATCACAACGACAAGGCCAAGAACATCTCGGCGACGGCGACCGTCGATGGAAACGGCCTCTACTCGGCGATGGCGCGCATCGATCAGCCGGGCGTCTATCGCGTGCGCGCCACGGCGCCGGACGGAAAGGGGATCGATAGCACCACGTACATCCTGCTCGATCCGCCGAACCTGACCGATGAAGTCGTGTCCGACTTCGACAAGCTCGTCACGGAAGGAATGCAACCGCTCGTCCATCGCATCCGGGCGCAGGTGCTGGCACTCCCGCCGAACCCGGCGAAGATCGATGCGGAGGCGAAGCTTTCGGCCATCGAGCAGAAGATCATGGGATGGCCCGAGCAGTCGAAGAAGCTCCATTCGGGGATCGAGCGCTTTCAATCGCTGCCGTCGAAGTATCCGGCGGCCGCCCCACTCTTCCAGCCGCGTCTCGAGAAGATCGCCGAGATCGCGGGCGAGATGCCCGCGGAGAAAGCGCGCGTCGACGCCGAGCTGGCGCGCAGCCAATCCGCGGGTGTGACGTGCGAGAAGATCGAGCAGCTCATCCAGTCGCTGAAGGTGGTGTCCGCCGCCGCGAACTTCCTGCAGTCGAAGGTCGCTGATGTCGGACTCGCGTTCGGCATCGATCTCGGCGCGGAAGGATTCGCCAAGGCGTTCACGCCGGCGTCGCTCAAGGGGAACAGCGAGTACGCGACTGTACTCACCGAAGGCTCGAAGTTCCTCGCCAACATCGTCGCGAGCTCGGCCGCGTTTCCCGTGGCGTTGGGCGTGCTGGTGACGGACGCCGTCGTCTACGTGCAGCAAAAGAACTTCGAGAAGTACTGCGAGAAGATCGAGGGGCCGTTCTCCGCCACAATGCACGCGGAGTTCTTCCAGGAGAAGGCCCCGTGGTGGAAGTACGACATGACGCTCAAAGGGACGCTCACGCTCCGCTACGCGAAGACCGACGCGCCCGGAAGTGCTGCCCACGTGACCGGCGAGCTCGTCGGAAGCGCGGCAAAGCTCGGTGTGTGGGAGGATGCGCTCGCCGTGCTGTATCCCGTGACACAGAAGACCAGCACGTTGCTCAGAAAGATGATCGTGCCGCCGGGAATGCCGTACTCGGAGACGGAGGGGAAGATGGCCGCCGCCAGCTCGCCCTTCGGGTTCTTCATTCCCGTCGAAGGTGATCTCGTCGGTGACAAGCTCACGCTGCACATGCTCGAGGCGCGCTCCGATCTGAGCGATGCCATCGATGCGCAGGTGACCTATGTCCTGATCGGCCCGATGATCCTCGCGCCGATCATCGTCCGTTATCAACTGCCGTTCGTGAAGGCGCGCTTTCTTCTCAATCGCGCGATGAGCGAATCGCCGATCGTGCTGTCGGTCGAGGTGGGCCGGAACGCGATGCGCGTTTCGCGTTCCCTGAAGCGCACGCGACCGGGTGCGGGGAACACCGCCGACTACACGCTCGACATCAAAGCCTGCAATCCGGGATGCGAATGAAAATCTCACTGACGACACCATCACGCCTGGTGCGCACCGGCGGTGCGCTCGTCGCGACGCTCGCCACATTCGCCGGCGCCGGCGCCCAAGCGCCGACGACGGTTCCTCTGATCGCCGGGCTGACACTGACCAAAGCCGCGCGCACGCGCGAGGGAGACTATGAGACGTTGAGCGCCGTCGATGCGATCTCTGCGCGCGGCGTCGAGCTGATGATCAGCGGCGACGTGCCGCCGGCGCCCGGGCAGAAGCCACAGCCCGTCAGCGTTGCGCGCACCGTGCGCATCGCTGATCTCAAGGACGCACGCATTTTCAAGTACTACTTCAATTCGCTCGACGAGACGGTCATCAACGGAACGACGGCGATCGGTTTGTCCTCCGCCGTGCTCGCGGATCTGCGCGCACGCGGTCAGACGCGCATTACGCTCGACGGCCGCCGAGGCGGACTCGCGGGATTGGTGGATGATTTGCTCGGCAGCACGGCCAAGACCAGCGGCATCGGTGAGGCTCTTGGCGGAGGCGGCCTGATCGTCACGGGCAACTTGAAGGTCGTCGAGGCGAAACCGATCGGAGTGTCCGTGCTCGTCAACTCCGCGCGAACGATGCTTCCGGCGTGGCACCTGCGCGGTCGCATCGGCGATGGAGACAGCGTCGAGGACGCCGATCTCTACATCCTCGATGATCCTGCAAATCCGATCACGCTGCGATTCGCCATCGGGCGCGACACACTCGAGGTGACGAAGATCGAGTTCCCGGTGGCCGACGCCTCCAAGGTGATGGAAAAGCAGTTACTCGAATCGCGGCGCACGGCGATCTACGGCATCTACTTCGACTTCAACAGCGCGACGATCAAACCGAAGTCGGAGCCGGTGCTGCAAGAGATCGTCAAGGTCATGCAGCGCGAGCCGGGATGGTCGCTCAAGGTCGAGGGGCACACCGACAACGTCGGCGGCGATGCCAAAAATCTCGATCTCTCCGCGCGCCGAGCGGCCGCAGTCAAGAACGCGCTAGTCACCCTGGGCGTGCCGGCGAGCCGCCTCGACACCGCGGGCTACGGCTCGTCGGTCCCTCGGGAGACGAATGCCACGCTCGCGGGTCGGGCGCGCAATCGCCGCGTCGAGCTGTCGCGGCAGTAGCGCCCGCCCCCAGGCACGCGCATTGCCGATCCCGATCACACGGACTACGCTTCGACAGCATGACGAAGAACCCAGTCAAGAAAGTGCCGATGAAAGCGAGCGCACCACCGGCGGACGACCCATGTCGTCCGCTCTCGCCGGAGCGGCGCGATGCATTCAATAGCATGATCCGTGAAGGCGAGTCCCGCGCTACGCGCCCTAACGCGGCCGGTCCGATCACCACAGTACCAATCGCTCCAGTACCCTGATGAAGCCGAGACGCCGGTGAGAGATGCCACACCCGAGCTGCGCGCGCTGGCGCGACGCGTAGAGATCACGCGCCGTGCGCTCAGAGACGTATACGATGAGTCGGTTGCCGATCGCGGCGACGCGCGCGAGGTCGAGACGAACAAGCCGGCCGAGCCGGACGCCGAGCCGACCACGCCTCCAGCGGGCGACGAGCGCGAGTAGCCGGACCGCGGCGCGCACGGTTTCGCGTCAAGTCTCCGGCCGCTCCAGCGCCGCGCGCTTCCAGCCGCCGAGCGTCGCCGCCGCCTCGTAGGTGCTCTGAAAAAACTCCAACGCCGCTTCGTCGGGATCCGCGGCGCTACGCACCGCCTCGTACGGCAGTATCCACTCTTTCATCCCCTCGTGATACGAGCCGGCCGCCGGCCGGATCAGCGCCGTCGGACATCCGGCGGGCTCGGGATACGCGTAGGCGTAGAACACCGCCTCCTCCACCGGACCGCCGGCGACGCCGGGCCACCAACCGGCGCTGATGCAGCTGTGCGAGTACGCCTCGCGTGTCACCCAGTCGGCGACGCCGGGCGCACCGCCCGGGTGCGTCGGCGCGGTATCGCCGTTGAAGCGCGTGCACGCCAGATCGAAGCTCCCCCAGAAGAAATGCACGGGGCTCGACTTGCCGACATAGCGTCCGCGAAAGATCTGCAGCACCCGATCGGCCTGGACGAGCGCGCGCCAGAATCGGTGCGCGGACTCCGCGTCGTACGACGCATGCTGACGGTCGTCGGCGAAGGGGATGGGATCGGCGATCTCGACGGGCACGGGCCAGATGCTGACGTCGATGCCGAGCGAGGCGAGTCCCGCCATGTAGTCGTGGTAGAAATCGGCGACCGACCGCGGCGCGAGCGCGGTGGACCACGCGTGGCCATCGTCGTGCTCGACCACCAGCCGATGATCGATGAAATCGAACTCGGCCGAGAAGCCGGCATCACGATAGGGAATGTGCGAGGTCGTCAATCCGCGCGCCGAGACGTAGAGCGGCACGTGCCACCAGTGGTTCACCATCGGAGCGAGCGCGAGCCGCGTCTTGCCGACCATCTGCATCCACAGATGCAGCGTCTCGCGCGTCTCACGCCACGACTCGAGCGGGAGGGCCGGCCACGCATCCTTTAGTCCGTTCGTCATCGCCCCTCCGTTCCCGCCTTCTCGGGATCGGCCACATCGTATGGTGATCCATCGGCATAAAGG
>JALZAE010000327.1 GCA_030948535.1 Gemmatimonadota bacterium
GTCGTGTCCGCGCTGCGCACGTTGAACGGGAGAACGACGACGTAATTGGAGTCGAGCCGCGTCAAGCGTGAGCGGAGAAAAAGACTGAGCGCGCCGATGCCGACGGCCAACACGATGAAGCCAGCAAGCGCCAGCGTGCGGCGTGATCGCGCCGGATGCATCGCGGTGAAGGACGTCGTGAGCGGCAGCTCGATCGCATCGCGAAATTCGGCCGCCGTGTTGAATCGCTCGTCCGGCGACTTCGACAGCCCTTTCGCTATCGCCGAGCAAACCTGTTGCGGCACATCGGGCGCGCACTTATCGAGACGCGGCGCCGTCTCCGTGAGATGCGCCGCGAGCACCGCTTGCGCCGTGGGTCCCTCGAAGGGCGGCTTGCCGGCAAGCATCTCGTAGCCCACGACGGCAAGCGCGTAGACATCGGCGCGCGCATCGAGGTCGCGATCGCCGGCGAGTTGCTCGGGCGCCATGTAGCCTACGGTTCCGATGCCGACGCCCGTCGCGGTGAGCTGCTCTTCTTTCGAGCTCATGCGCGACGCTTCGACGGCGCGTGCAATGCCGAAGTCCGTGAGGACAGCGTGACCTTCTTGCAGAAGCACGTTCGCCGGCTTGATGTCGCGATGGACGATACCGCGCGCGTGAGCGAGCGCGACCGCATCGGCCATCTCGCGCAGAATCCGCAATGCTTCCGGTACGCTGAGTCGCCCCGACTGCTCTAGGCGATGCTTCAACGACTCGCCCCGGACGTAGGGCATGATGTAGAAGAACAGCCCGTCGCCGGCGCCAGCGGACAAGACAGGCAGGATGTGCGGGTGCTGCAGACGCGCCGCCATCAGCACCTCACGCTGGAACCGGGCCGCGCTGACGTCGCTCGCGGTATCCGGCGGGAGGAGCTTGATCACGACCTCGCGATCAAGTGAAGATTCGGTCGCCAGAAACAGTCGGCTCATACCGCCACCGACTATCTCACGCTCGATGCGATATGCGTCACCGAGTACGGCTTGAAGTCGATCGCGAAGCTCTGGCACACTCAATCTTGTGGCTGTGCCGCCCTGATACGCAACGAGCAGCGGCATCCGATTCGATCGGAGCGGCTTCGGCTTTCACCCCTTGTCGTCGGCATTCGTCGGCGCGCCGCCGCTTGGAGCGCCCGTGTCCGTGTAAAGCTTGACCGGGTCGCACGCGGCGAGCTGCGCGAGATACTCGGCGATCTTATCGCAGACAACGTTGAAGAATCGCTGTCCGCTCGCCGCGGTCGCTTGGCGCGGATCGCCTACGCCGGTGTCGTCGGTGACGGCCGACCACGGCCGCGGCGCCCAAGCCCAGCCATCGCGCAACGCGGGAATGGACGCGGTGCGCGCACGACCCGGGCCGGCCTCATCGAGCGGACGGACGAGGTCAGGCGCCAGATGGAGCATGACACTCGTCTCGAGCTCACCCGCATGATCGCCGGGCTCGGCGAAATACGGGCGCGCATCCTCCACTTGCCACCAATTGACCAATGACAGATGGAGACGCGTCTCAGGGACGAGCTCACGGATGAGCGCGCGAAAGTCGTTTCCGCCGTGGCCGTTGAGTAAGACGAGTTTCTTGACGCCGTGTCCGTCGAGCGAGCGCGCGATGTCGCACAGCATCGCGAGCTGTGTCGAAGGATTGAGGTTGATGGCCAAGGCGAGGTCGCGCTGGGTCGTCTGCACGCCAAATGGAATCGCGGGAAGCACGACCACGCGCGCGCCACGCGCCGTGGCGCGACGGGCCGATTCGGCCGCGACCGCTTCAGTGACGAGGGTGTCGGTACCGTGGGGCAGATGACGATTGTGCGGTTCCGTCGCACCCCACGGTAAGACAACGACGTCGAACGGCGATGACGCGCTCGCGGGCCAGGTGAGATCGGACAGCACATGCGGACGAGCGGAGGCGGTCAAGAACCGGGCACTCCGTCGAAGAAATCGACGACGCCCGTCTCCAGCGAATACTCCGCGCCGACGACCAGCAGCTGGTCGCTGCGAATCAGCTGCTCGAGCACCTGGGAGCCGTGCCGCAAATGATCCGCCGACGCGCGGATGTGCGCGCGGACGGCGCGCTTCACCAGCTCGACGGGATCGCGCGCGAGCTCGGTGTCGAGCAAGCCTTCGACCGACGGCCGCACGCGATCGACGATCGCTTGCAGATTGCGCGATTGATTGCCGGTGGGCCGCTGCAGCTCCTCGAGCGTGGCCAGGATCGCACCGCACTGCGAGTGGCCGAGCACGACCACCAAGCGCGTGCCGAAACGCTCGGCCGCGAACTCGACGCTGCCGATCTGCGAGGGCGCGACGATGTTGCCGGCGACGCGGATGACGAAGAGATCGCCCAGTCCCTGATCGAAGACGATCTCGGCGGGCACGCGGGCGTCGGAGCATCCGAGGATGATCGCGAGCGGATTCTGGCTCGCGTTCAGATCGATGCCGCGACTCTGCAGCGCGAAGCCCTGGGCATTGTTTGCGTGCGCGGCGAAGCGCTGGTTGCCCTCGCGCAGGCGATCGAGCGCGTCCCGTGCCGACGTCTTCGATGTACGCGTCGTCATCGTGGCTCGCCGACCGGTTGCGCGGGACCAACGGCGCATCGCCGCGCTTTGGCGCTGGTTGAAATGGAGGAGGTTGTCATACGACCGACGGTCGTACAAACGGTCGTGAACTTCAAGATCTCCGCGCGGTTGCACCCGAGGACCGCGAGCGGTTTACGCGCGCGCGCCACCGCGCGTTTCGCGCCGTGGCACGGCCAGCAAAAGCGTTCTCACGCGGGCATTGCGGTACGCAAAGATCCGACCGAGCTGCCGGCGTACGAGCGGAGCGATGAGGCGTCCCAACCAGCCAAAGCGCAACTCGTACAGCACCTCATCCTCGATGATCGTCGTGCCACTTTCACCGGCGACGAAGCGGTGGGTATGGATCCAGGATTTGTAGGGACCGCGCAGCTGCTCGTCCACGAATTCGACAGGCGGATTCCACCGCGCGATGCGAGTCCGCCAACGCAATGGAAATCCCCACAGCCGGATCGTGTAATCGATCAGTGCTCCTTCCCGCATCGCAATGGGCCGAGGCGTTCGGATGCGAAAATGGAGCTCATCGGGGGTGACGGCGCCCAGATTCTCCGCATCGGCAAAAAAGTCGAAGACGCGGTTTCGATCGAGCGGCAGCTCGATCCGGGTGGTCAGTTGGTATGTCATGCATCCGCGGCCGCTCCACGTCGACTGTCGCAGGCGGCAGCATGACGCAATGCTGCGCTCCGCCTGCGACAGGTGGGGTTTGTCATCACCGGCCAGCGGGGACCGGTGCCATCTTGGGCATGAGCACGGCATCGATGACGTGAATGACGCCGTTCGACGCGACGATGTCGGCGGTTACGACCTGCGCGCCGTTGACGTACACCTTGCCGCCCCGCACGACAATGTCCAGCGCCTGACCATTTACCGTCGCCGGCTTCGCGCCATTCGCCTTGACGACGTCCGCGGCCATCACCTTACCGGACACCACGTGGTAGGTGAGGATGGACGCGAGCTTGTCCTTGTCCTTGAGGAGCGCGTCGACGGTCCCAGCGGGCAATTTGGCGAATGCGGCGTCCGTGGGAGCAAAGACCGTAAAGGGCCCTGCGCCCTGGAGCGTTTCTGCCAGGCCCGCTGCTTTCACGGCGGCGACGAGCGTGTTGAAATTTCCGGCTTCGACTGCGACCTGCACGATGTTCTTCATTGATCCCTTCTCCATTGATGTTTTTTGCGCCGACGCGATCGCCGGCAGGGTGAACAGCGCCGCGATTGCGATCGAGGCGTGAAGTGCGTTTCTCATGTGCGTGATTCCGTTTGAGATGATGGTGGGTCAGATGCGCGCGGCGGACAGACTCCACCGGCGTTGAATGCTGCGCCACTGCAGGGCCTGATACAGTGCGGCGACGCCCACGAGCATGTAGACGATGCGGCTCAACACTGACATCTCGCCGAAGAGCGCGGCGACGAGATTGAAGTGCAGTGCGCCGACGAGTCCCCAGTTCAAGCCGCCGACCACGAGCAGCAGTGCCGCAGCCACGTCAGATCCTTTCAAATGCCGGTCTCCAGAGCCAAGGTGATGTCCAACACTTGTCCAGGTAAGCTGGCGAGGCTGTGAGCATCTGTCAAGCCTCTGTCCAATAAAAGTGCTTGACATAGGTTGGACATGGTGTGCACATTTGCGCCATGAAACGACGCGTGGCACCCGCAACGGCGATGGCGCGGCACCCGATCGCGGTGGCCGCGGAGCGCACCGGCCTCACGCAAGACGTGCTGCGGGTATGGGAACGGCGCTACGGCGCGGTGACGCCCCTGCGCTCGAGCGGAGGTCAGCGGCTCTACAGCGATGCCGACATCGAGCGGCTCCGCCTGATGCACGCCACGTCGCGCGCCGGTCGCAGCATCGGACAGATCGCCGGTCTATCCACTGCCTCGCTGGCCCAGATGGCGGAGGAGGACTCGGCCGCGCGCGAAGTGCGCGAATCGAGGGCGACGTCGTCGGACGCAAGCGACGTGGTGACCGCGGGGCTCGCGCTCACTCGATCGCTCGAGGCCGCGCAGTTGGAGGATGCGCTGCGGCGCGCGGCCGCCACGATGGGAGTTTCGGCCTTCCTCGAGACCGTCGCCGCGCCCCTCATGCGTCGCGTGGGGGACGAGTGGCACGCGGGCCGCCTCACGCCGGCGCAGGAGCATCTCGCATCGTCCGCGGTGCACGACATCATTTTGGAGATGATGCGCGGCTTCGCGCAGCGCGATGGTGCACCTCGCGTGCTCGTCGCGACGCCGGCGGGCGAACGGCATGTCATCGGCGCGGCGATCGTCGGTGCGACTGCCGCGGCTGAAGGCTGGAATGTCGTCTACCTCGGCGCCGATCTCGCCGCCGCGGACATCGCCACCGCCGCCGTCGCCGCCGGCGCCCGGGTGGTCGCGCTGAGCATCGTCTATGTCAGCGAGCGAGCGCCCCTGATGCGTGAGATGCGCGGACTTCGAGCCCAATTGCCGAAGGAGGTCGTCGTGATTGTCGGAGGAGCGGGAGCCAGCCAACTCGAGCCGGCGCTGGCGAAGCTCGGCGTGCGCGTGGCAACCAGTGTCGCGGAGTTAGAGGGGCAGCTGCGTACCACGCAGTGATCACGGCCGAGTTACCACTGAAAGGCCGATCGCTGTCCCGCTGAGAGTCGCTGCGCCGCTTCGTTCTTGTTCGCAGCCGGATCGAAGATCGCGACCTTGCCAGTGCCGAACACTTCGGCTCCGTCGCCAAGAAGCACGAGCATCGTATCCTCGTCGATGTTGACACCAATCATCGGCGGGTGTGCGGCGACGTACTCGAGCACTTCTTGCTCGGCTCAGTTTACCGTCGTGCCCCGCGTCGTGTCGATCATCCCGGTGGCGTGGGGCGTCACGAAAGTGTTGTGCGCGAGACAGAGCGCATCGCTGACCTTGCCCAACTTCTCGGTGTTGGGATCCAGCTCAGAAAACCGCAGCCAAGCGCGATCGCGCCGGCCGAATCACCGGCGAGCACGCCGCCGCGATCGAGCACTTACTCGAGCTCGCGCTCGACGAGCGTGCCGCGATATGTCTGCTCCACGACTGTAGAGCGGCCGCCTGGAATCCATACCGCTTTCGTCGTCTTGAGCACGGACGCGAACCCCGGGAAGTTGGCGATCTTCCGGTCGCGCGTGTGCAAAAGGACGACGCGATGCGCGCCTTGTGCTGCGAGCCAGCCGCGCACTTGCTCCGGTGTCGTCGGTGCGCGCAACGATCGAAGCGCCGGTGGAAAGCTCTCGTTGGCCGTTGGGATGATGACGATGGTCGCATCCGGTCCGCCGGCGAGCGCGATGAGCCGCTTGGCGAATTCCGCGAACGCCGCGGCAATCGTTGCGCCGCCGCCGAGGATGATCGTGCCAGTGGATCGCGATGCGGGCGGAGCTGCCTGTGCGAGCGTAGACCGTCGCGCGGAGGGAGTAGCCATCAGCATGAGACTCAGGCACACTGCGCGATGCATCGTGGCTCTCCGTTCTTTGAGCGCTCGGAGCGGCAAATTCCCTGCAGGCCATCCGGGACCTTTTTGCAGCACTTCAACCATCAGCACGAGAACGCCATGCCCCTGCCTGTGGTTCGACAACAAGGCCGAGGGAAGCATGGCCGGTGGTCGGGCGATCAGAGAAAGGGAAACAACATCGCGAGAACCCAAAGCATTGCGCCGATTCCGACGAGGCCGCGCAAAACGCCAATCGCCGCGCGGCTATGAACCCCAGGATCGCCAATCCCTCGCCAACTCATGAATAGCGCAACGCCGATCGCTAGCAGACCGACGAGCCCCGTCCAGTAGGACGGCATCACGAGTCCGCGGCGGCTGAGCATGCGCGCGATCCACGCGGACAAGAGAAAGATCGCGATGACAACTGCCCAAACCCGCGTGAGTGGAAGATGAACCGCTGACCGCATGTCTCGCCTCCAGGGGTTGCCATTTCCCAAGAATACGGCACCGCCCTGTGGAGCAGACATACGTCCAATTACGTAGCGAGGCGCGCCTCAGCCCAGAGTAATCCGAAATTTCTTTCCACGCGCCGGCCGTGTGGGTGCAGTCCTACCGCACCTGAATCGGTGCCATCCACCGAAACGGTCCCCACTCCATGGCGAGCGTCCCGTGCGTTTTGTCGATCGGCACGATGGAGATCGTGAACTTCTCGACGGGCATCGCCAGCGTCTCGGTCTTCATGCGTCCCATGCCGAGGTCGCGCGACGAATCGTACCCGGTGCCCCACTGACCGAACTGCTTGTTCACGATCAACTCGGCGCCGTCTTTGCGCGGAACGCTCCAGAGCGTGTAGGTCCCGGCTGGCACTTGCATGCCGGCGAGCACAATGGGGGCCGACGTCGTGAACTGCGTCGCGGCGTCGGCGCCGGTGCGCCACACGATGTCGTAGGGCATGATGCTGCTGCCGATCAGCACGCGCCCGCGGGCGAGCGGCCGGCCATAGTCGATCGAGAACGTCGCGCCGCCGATGTTGCCGCGCGCGGTGTCGCGCACGCTGAGCTGCGTCATCCCGGTCTTTGTCTCGAGCGCTTCCAAGTGGTCGGCGATCGGACGGATGTCGGGCGGCGTGGCGAGGCGGGTCACTTCTACTAGATACGTCGTGCGCGCGCCCGAGTAGGTGAGCATGTGGCCGGCGGAATCGAACGTTGCCGCACCCGTGCCCGCGAGCCAATCGTGCGTGATGTCCGCCTTGTTGCCCGGCAGCGGATAGACGATGCCCTCGTGCAGCGGGAAGCGGTCGAACTCGCGGTCGATGTAGAACTGCCGCATCACCACGGAGTCGGCCGTCTTCCCGCCGGGCGCGGTCTTCGCTGCCGCGGCACGCTTCAGCGCCGCGTCGAAGTACAGCTCGTAGAGGCTGTACATCTGCGGCAGGTGCGCCATGGCCATTCCGCCTTGCGTGGCGAATTTGCGCTCCACGGTGCCGGCGGCGTCTTTCTTCGAGATGAGGACGGAATCCTTCCTCACATCGACGACGACGCGGCGCTCGCGCTGATTGGCCGGCTCGCTCGGCGTGTGAATGTCCATCACGAGGTGGCGGATGCTGCCATCTTGGTTCAGGTCGATCTCAGTGTGGCGGCGGCGGACGCGGGGGAAGCGGTCAGTTTCGTCGCTCGTCAGTTTGGTTGCGCTACGCGTGACGCTCTCGACGGAGATCGTGTCGGTGCCGAGTTTGGCGATGAAGCCGTAGTGATCGGCGGGGGCGACGGGCGCGCAGGCGGCTAGTACGAGCGCGGCAAGAACTAGCCTCTTCATGGGGCGCGTGATTGAGGGAGGAAGACTTCAACGTGGGTGCGTCGCGGCATCAAACGACTGAGAAGGATACCTGCCCGATGCACTCTCACATGTCAGACAAATGCACACAAATAGTGAATTCGCCTTTGCGGTGGCGAGGTGCACTCCCATAGCGGGCTCGTCCGCGACTCCGGCGGCAGCCGGAGTACCGGTTGCAGCCCGCTGCCCGAGGCCACCCGGAATAGATTTCAGAATTGATGTAGAGAACGCGCCGCCAGCTCCGACTTCTCTACGAAAGCGCCGATCACGGCGCCAAACCTGAGAGGAGATCGAACCATGAGGTACATGCTGATGATGAACACGCCGCGCGGCACCGGTGACTACAGTGTCAACAAGTGGGCCCCAGAAGACTTCAACGCCCACATCGCCTTCATGCATCAGCTGAACAAGGAGCTCAAAGAGTCCGGTGAGCTCGTGAGCGCCGAAGGACTCGCCGCGCCCGGCGACGCCAAGCTCGTGCGCGCGTCGAAGAAGGGCGGGCCGCCCGCCACGGACGGCGTCTTCCCCGAGTCGAAAGAATTTCTCGCCGGATTCTGGATCGTCGACGTCGACACTCCCGAACGCGCCTACGCGATCGCGGCCAAGGCGTCGTCGGCACCGGGCCCCGGCGGAGCGCCGCTGATCATTCCGATCGAGGTGCGCCAGGTGATGAGCGCTCCGCCCTCCAAGGACGTGTGACGCACAACGCTCACTCCATTGTCGGGCGCCTGTTGCGCGAGCTCGCGCCGCAGGTGCTCGGCGCCGTGGCGCGCCGGCATGGAGACTTCGTCGACGCGGAGGACGCGGTGCAGGACGCGCTGATCGCCGCGGCGCGACAGTGGCCCACCGAAGGGATTCCCGACAACCCGCGCGGCTGGCTCTATCAAGTCGCCCTTCGACGCGTGACGGATCAGATGCGCAGTGAGATGGCGCGCCGGAGGCGTGAGGATGTCGTCGCATCGCAGCTCGCAGCGGAGGAGCCCTTCGCGCCGCCTCCTGATGCCGAGATGCGCGTGGATGAAGACGACACGCTGCTCCTGCTGTTCATGTGCTGTCATCCCGCGCTGACAGCGCCGTCGGCCATCGCGCTGACGCTGCGCGCCGTTGGGGGTTTGACAACGGCCGAGATCGCCAACGCGTTTCTCGTTCCCGAAGCGACCATGGCGCAGAGAATCAGCCGGGCAAAGCAGAACATCAAAGCGTCGAAGGTTCCGTTCAGTTTGCCCACCGACACCGAGCGCGCCGAGCGACTGAGCGCGGTGCTGCACGTGTTGTATCTGATCTTCAGCGAGGGATATACGAGTAGCATCGGCATGGATCTCAATCGCACCGATCTGTCGAACGAAGCGATCAGGTTGACGCGCGCCGTGCACGCGCTGCTCGCGAACGATGGCGAGATCACCGGATTGCTCGCGCTGATGCTGCTCACCGACGCGAGACGCATGGCGCGGACCGGTCCGCACGGCGAGCTCATCCCGCTCGACGAGCAGGACCGATCGCTCTGGAATCAGCAGCTGATCGCCGAGGGGATCGCGCTCGTCTCGAACGCGCTCTCGAAGGGATCAATCGGATCGTACCAGCTACAGGCCGCAATCGCCGCTATCCATGATGAAGCAGCGCGCGTCGAGGACACCGATTGGCCGCAGATCTTCGCGCTGTATGGCTTGCTCGACCGGATGTCCGACAATCCGATGGTCTCACTCAACCACGCGATCGCCGCGGCGATGGTGCAGGGCGCGGCAGTGGGTCTCGAGATGTTGACGGCGCTCGACAGCGACGCGCGGATCGCCGGGCATTATCGGCTCGACGCCGTCCGCGCGCACCTGCTGGAGATGGCGGGCGACGGCGAGCGCGCGATCGTGCACTACCGCGCCGCCGCCGACCGAACGACGAGCACGCCGGAGCGGAACTACCTCATCATGAAGGCCGCGCGGCTCGCGGCAACGCAGCATCGGACGAACTGAGCATCGCCTAACGACTCGGCTCGTCGAAACTCAACAGCGCGCGCTCGTATGGCTCGAACTCGCGCAGCCAGGCTTCGAGTGCGCTGCGCATCATCTCGTAGTCCATTTCTTCGACTTCCGTCGCCAGAATGTATGATCCGCGATGCGACTCGGCCTCTGCCGCTACGTCGGGGGGAAGTGATCCGCCCCACGAGAGTTGTCGCAAACAGTCGACCGTCGACTGCAGCGGGCGGACGCCCTCCTCGTGCTCGCGGCTCAGGCTTCCGATGATCGCCAGCGCGACATTCTCGGAGGACGCGCCGTCCGAGAGATCGCGTAAGAGACGCGTGACATCCTGCCGCGATGATTTCGTCGCGAGCGAGAGATCGAGAAGCAACACGTCTGGCTGGCGCTCGCGCATGACGGCGGCGTCGGCCCACTCCATCGCTTCGCCGACGGAGCACAGGCCGAGGTCGATGGCGAGAGCATAGTATGCCGCGCGTCGCGCGACGCTCGGGTCCGGTCCATCGGTCTGCATAGTCGAAAACCGCCGCGTGCTACGGCGCCTTCTTGGCGACGTCGCTGCCGAGCGACGACAGGCGCGCTGCGGCGGGGCGCTCGATGGGAATGCATAATACTGTGCTCCCATCGAGTAATTTGTCATGATGCGCCGGGACGATCTCGTACGCGTGATGCGACCGCGTGGCTGACTCCGCCACAGCACAATTCCCACTCGCCGGCACTCGGGTGGTATGCCTGGCGATCTATGTGCCCGGCCCTGTGGCCGCCTCCCGCCTTCGTGAGCTCGGCGCGCGCGTCGTCTTTGTCGAGCCACCCGCCGGCGATCCGCTCGCACGCTGGAGCCCTGACTGGTACGACGCCCTCCGAGGGCGAGAGCGCGTCCTGCGTCTCGACCTCAAACGGCGGCGTGCCCGATCGACCTTCGAGCGTGTGCTCGGTACGGCCGATCTTCTGCTTACCGCGATCCGTCCCGCGGCGCTCGACCGGCTCGGCCTCGGATGGGAGGCGCTGCACGCGCGGCATCCGCGATTGGTGCACGTCGCGATCACCGGATACGCGGGACTTTTGGGTGACATGCCGGGTCATGATCTCACATATCAGGCGAGCGCGGGGCTCACCACACCTCCGCAGTTGCCGGCCACGTTGCTCGCCGACTTGGCGGGAGCCGAGCGCGCGGTGAGCGCGGCTTTGGCGCTGTTGCTCGCGCGCGACCGCGGGCACGGTGTGGCCCGCGCCGAAATCTCGCTCGCCGACGCCGCGTCGGAGTTCGCTACGCCGTTGCGCCACCGACTCACATCGCCGGGCGCGGTGCTGGGGGGTGGGCATCCGGGGTACGGCTACTACCGCGCTCGCGATGGCTGGCTCGCCGTCGGCGCGCTGGAACCGCACCTGTGGGCCGCGCTGCTCGAGGCGCTCACCCTTGCAGCCGACGCGGATCGCCCGGCGGTCGAGGAGGCGTTTCGCGGCGAGAGTGTTGACCACTGGCAACGCTGGGCAGTTCGGCTCGGACTCCCCGTCGTCGGAGCTGGCCCAAAGCTCTGACGATATCGATAGCGGCGCAGGCGATTCGGCTCACCTCGCCGGATACCGATGACCGTACCCTACTCGTCAATACGCTGCCCTGGTTGAGCGGCGTCCTGCGCTGACGCAATCAGCCAGACGAGATGTTTCGCGAGGGCATGATACCTGCCTTGCAGCACTGTGTCTCCAGCGGAGCATCACAGTGGATCAGACTTTTGGCAACGCACAGTCCCAGAATCCGGGCGCGAACGAGCCGGGCGGCTTCAGCGGAACTACGGCCGACCAGCGCTCGTCGATGGCTTCGTCGGTCGAGCGGGCGGTGGATACCGGCGCCGCGAAGGTGCACGGCGCCGTAGACGTCAGTAAGGACGCGCTCCACGCCGGCGTTCGAAAGGCGGACGACGCAATGATCGACGTCCGGAACAAGACCGAGACGGCGATGAACGACCTGCAACAGAAGGCGAGTGACGTGGCGACCCGCGTCGCGCGCAATCCGCAGGTCGAGGAGATGACTCGCAACTTGGAAATGCAAGCCCGCGAGCATCCCATTCGCACCCTCGCCATTGCGGTAGGGCTCGGTATCCTGGTCGGTCGATCGATCCGGTAGCCTCATTGGAGGCAGAACCAGTACCAGGAGCGAACGTGGCGACCGATAACCGATCGATGGGCGAGCTCTTACGCGTCGTATCTGACGGGACGCTGCATCTCGTCCGTCAGGAGATCAGACTCGCCCAGAGTGAAGCGAGAGCGTCGCTCCACGAATTTCGCACCCAGGTGACGCGCGCGATTCCGCGGGCGGTGATGGCGCTGGTGTTCGTCATCGCCGCCGCGATCGCGGCAATGCTTGGAATGATCGCGGCACTGTCCGAGTTTCTTCTCGACGGGCGGATCTGGCTGGCCGCGTTCATTGTCGCCGCGATCTTCGGACTGGTGGCGATGCAGCTGTTGCGCGCCGCGACGCGCGGCATCGCGCCGGTCGATTTGATGCCACATACTGCCGACTCACTTCGCGAGGCCGCCGAATGGATCAAGCATCCCACGCAACGCGACACATTGCGAGAAGTGTCGCTCCAGTCTCCAGCTCTGCCCAGACGCCAGTCGAGATCGAGCACGATATCGCACTGACGCGAGAGCGCATCGGCGACGCGCTCGTGGAGCTCGAGCACAAGCTCGATCCCCGGCGCCCGATCAACGATCATCCGATCGCGGCGGTCGCGCTGGCCTTCGCCGTCGGCGTTGCGCTCGGCACCAGAGGACGTGGAAACGGGTCGGTTCCGGCGGTGGCGCACGAAGGCGCGAAGTCCGACGGGTTGCTGTCCGTGTTTGTCCATCGACTGGCCTCGACCGCCGCGAGCGCGGCGTCGGCGCGGCTGATCGCCGGACTGAGGCTCGATGATTCAACGAACCAGGGCGCGCGGTAGGCGCGCGTCGCCCAGGACGAGAATTTTTTTTCGTTCGACGCTCGTCAGCCGAATTTCTGCGCCGCGCGGCCGTCACGCCCGCCGGCGACTGCCGATCAACATCGCCACGCCGACGCCGATCGCGATCACTCCCACCACCGGCGGAACGAAGCCCTTCTCTTCCGCCGACAGACCGATTGGTCCGACCTGCACCGAGTGCCGCTCCTTGGTGTAGCTGACGCCGCGAAGCGCGAGCACCACGACACCCGCGATGATCAGAATGACACCAACGATGCCGAGTGGCCGCATACGTGGATCCCTGCGCAGCGCGCTGCGCGGTCGGAGTGATTGCCCAGCAACTTAGCTCGCCCCGACGCGCACGCTCACCATGGAGCCGGGTCGCCGGCTAGCCCGCCATTGGCGATTGCGGGTTCCACACCACTTCCCACACATGGCCGTCGGGATCCTGGAAGTATCCGGCCTAACCGCCCCAAAAGGTCGGGCCTTCCGCCTTCACGATCGTCGCGCCGCGCGCCGGTCCCCGCCCGCCACGGTATCCACCTCCTCACGTGGGCGAGCGTTATGTCGTGTGCGATGTTCGCGCGCGACTAGAATCGTCTATGGGGGAACAGCGCGCGAAAATCGTCGCGGCCCTTGAGCGGCGCGAACGCGGCCTCGTCGCGCACGCTTACCGGCAAGAATCGTGTGG
>JALZAE010000372.1 GCA_030948535.1 Gemmatimonadota bacterium
GCGTGAATACGATCACGGCCGCGGCTGCGACCCCCTTCTTGTATGGCACCAACGCCGGCACCAACACCGCCGCCGATTCACCGATGACGAACGACACCGCGGCCGTGCTGGCCGAGGTCGACAGCCAGTCGCTCCATCCGATGAAAAAGCCGGTGTACGGACCAAAGGCGTGGCGCGCGAACACATACTGCCCGCCCGACCGCTGAATCATCGCGCCGAGCTCGGCCAGGTTGAGCGCGCCGAGCAAGGCGTACAGCGCGCCGGCGATCCAGACGCCGAAAAAGAGCGCGGGTGTTGGGAGCCGCGCCGCGATATCGCCGGGCGTCGCGAGGATCCCGGCGGCGATGGTGTTGCCGACGATCACCGCGAGTCCGAACACCACACCGAAGGCACGAAGCAGCTTGCCGCGCGGTGTGGGCGCGGAGTCGAGGGCGATCGTCATCCGGTAGAATGCCGCGCCGTACTCGGTGGAGCTAGGTGTGCCTCATCGCGCGCACCGATTCAGCAATCGCTCGCCGGCGTTCTCCCAGCTCGTCGCCCGGTCCGCGCGCATCGTCGACGGCATGAGCTTCATGCCTAACGAGTCATCGATCACGCTCAACGCGGCGATGTCCGCCACGTCGGCGCGAACATCGTTCAACGTGAGATAGTCGGGCGTGCGCCCCTCAGGGCGCGGCCGTACCCAGTTCGTCAGCAGGATGGTGAAGCTCTGGCGGTCGGGATCGATCCACATCGACGTGCCGGTGAATCCCGTGTGGCCGTAGCCGCGCTCGCTCATGAACTGCCCGCAGCTCCCGCCGCCATAGCAGGTCTCCCATCCAAGCGCGCGCCAGCCGGCAGTGCGCCGGATGAACAGCGAGACGGTCGGCTCACTCACGATGCGCACGCCGTTGTATTCGCCGCCGCCGAGCATCATCTGCGCGAACACGGCGAGATCGCTGGCCGAGCTGAAGAGACCCGCGTGTCCGGCGACGCCGCCCAGCGCGAGCGCGTTGCCATCGTGCACCGTGCCGCGCGCGCGACCTTCCGTCGGCGCGATACGCTCGGCGGCGACGCGATTGTTGTGCACCGGGCGAAAGCCGGTGCTCTTCATGCCGAGCTTGCCGAAGAGCTCGCGCTGAAGAAAGACATCCATCGGCTCGCCCGTCACACGCTCGGCGACCATCGCCAGCACGTCGGCACCGAGGTCGGAGTAGATCTCGTTGCCGCCGGGCTCACGCTGGAGCGAGGTCGCCAGCACCATGCGGCGCGCGTCGGCGGCAGTGCGGCCGGCGCGCCACAGGTCGCGGCCGGAAGGAAGTCCCGAGCGATGCGTCAGCAGATGACGAATCGTCACCGTCGCCTTGATGCCGCCGGACTTGGCGAACGCGGGCAAATATTTCACGACGCGGTCGTCGAGCGAGAGCTGGTGCCGGTCGACGAGAATCATGATCGCCGAGGTCGTCGCCACGACTTTCGTCAGCGATGCGAGATCGTACACGCTCTCATCGGCGTCAACGCAGCGAGAGTCGTCCGACCAATCGAGCGTGCCATAGCCGCGCGAGACGACGACGTGGCCATAGCGCCCAACCACGACCGCGGCGCCTGGAAATCCTCGACGCGCGACACCACGCATCACGACGCGATCGATCGCCGCGAGCCGCTCCGCCGACATGCCGACGTCGCGGGCCGACGCCACCGGAAGCCCAAGGGTGATCAACGCGGAGATGAGGAGCCAGAGCATCACTACTAGACGATTGACAGCCCTGTCGTGAAACCAGCGCTCGACTGCATGTTTAGCCGCTGAAATGAGGTCGGCGGTCCACAAGGAGTCCAAATGCGCATTCTGACGGTCGTTGCGATCATTCTCGCCATAAGCAGCGAAAGCCTAGCGGCGCAGCCGCGCGCCGCGTCGATGGCGGGGCGGTCGCCGGTGTATGCGCCGCACGGCGTCGTAGCCACAAGTCAGCCGCTGGCGAGCGCAGCCGGACTCGCGGTGCTCGAGCGCGGAGGCAACGCTGTCGATGCGGCCGTCACCGCCGCGGCCGTCCTCTCCGTCGTCGAGCCGATGATGACCGGAATCGGCGGCGACATGTTCGTGCTCGAGTGGTCGGCGAAGGAGCACAAGCTCATCGGGCTCAACTCCAGCGGACGCGCCGGCGCATTGATGACGGTCGCCGAGCTCAAGCGTCGCGGCCACTCCACCGTGCCGGTGAAAGGCATTGAAGCGGTCACCGTTCCGGGCGCGCTAGCGGGATGGGCCGCGATCCTCCAACGATCGGGCACGATCACACTTGCCGAAGCGCTGGCGCCGGCGATCCGTTTTGCCGAAGAAGGATTTCCTGTTACGCCCGTCATCGCCGCGGACTGGGAAGCGGAAACGGCGTTGCTCATCAAAGACGACGGCGCGCGCGCGACTTTCCTCCTCAATGGCACGCACGCGCCCAAGCCGGGCGAGTGGTTCCGCAATCCTGACTACGCGCGCACGCTGCGCGCGATCGCCAAGGACGGTCCCTCCGCGCTCTACGGCGGCGCACTCGGCGCCAAGCTCGTCGCGCGCTCGAAGGAGCTCGGCGGATTTCTCACCATCGATGATCTACGCAAGCACAAACCCGAGTGGGTCACGCCGATCTCGGCCACTTTTCACGGCTACCGCGTGTGGGAGCTACCGCCGAACGGACAGGGCGTCGCCGTGCTGGAGATGCTCAAGATCCTCGAGCCGTACGATCTCAAGTCGATGGGACAGAATTCCACCGCGTATCTCCATCTGCTGATCGAGACGAAGAAGCTGGCGTATGCCGATCTGCGGCAATTCGTCGGCGACACGAATGGAGCGGCGACGGTCGCGCATCTGCTCTCCAACGACTTCATCACAAAGCGTCGCGCCGAGATCGATCTGACGAAGGCGAACGCGCGAGGCGAGCCCGGTCCGGCGATGACCGCGAGCGAGACGATCTACCTTACCACCGCCGACTCGCATGGCAACATGGTCTCGTTCATCAATAGTCTCTTCGATGCGTTTGGATCGGGCGTCGTGGTGCCCGGTACCGGCTTCGCGCTGCACAATCGTGGCTCGGCGTTCTCGCTCGAGCCCGGAATGCCGAACACCGTCGCGCCGGGCAAGCGTCCCTTCCACACCCTCATCCCCGCGTTCGTCACCCGTCCGAAAGCGGGCGCCGAGAGTGATGCGACGCAGGACGAGCCCTGGATGAGCTTCGGCGTGATGGGTGGCGCGATGCAGCCGCAGGGACACGTGCAAGTGTTGCTCAACATGCTCGTGTTCGGGCAAGATGTGCAGTCGGCGATTGATGCCGCACGCTTCCGTCACCGCGATGGTCTGCAGGTCTGGATGGAACCGCCGATCGGCGACGGCGTCCGCGCGGCGCTGACCGCCATGGGTCATCAGATCAACAACTCACCTACAGGCCGCGAGTACGGCGGGGGGCAAGCGATCGTGAAGCTGACGCGTGGTTACGTCGCGGGCTCAGATCCGCGGAAAGATGGAGCCGCGGTCGGACACTGAGCCCGCGTCGCGATTACCCCGCGATCAGGGCTTCGGCCGGGGCGGCCGGTTCCGCATCATCGATGATGGATCGAACTTGGTGTAGTCCGATGGGGGCGCGAACACGGCGTCACTCGGCGCCGAGCGATCGATCTTGATCGCCTCGAGCTGCACGACCGGTTTTCCATCGACGATTTGCGTGATCTTGAGAATGCCGCGCCCGCCCTTGAGCAGATCGCGGAATTGATCCATCTGCGGAATCGAACGCGCTGCACCGCCCATCATTCCGCCGTTGGCCATCTGCAGAATGGCGAATCCCACTCCGTCGGCGACGCACACCTCGCCCTCTTCTTTCTTGCCGTTTTTCATGCTCGATCCGTGATAAACGTCGCACTTCACTCCGGCGACGACCTCGGTGCGGCCTGTCTTCTCGATCTTCAGGTCGGCCGGCATCATCGATGATGAGGGAACCGGGCGCGGACGCATCGGGCCCATCCCCGTGACGTCATTGGCGCTCATCACCATGTACTGCTTGCGCTCCGGGATGATGACCGTCGTCGTGTGCGCGTCGTTGTCCATGATCATCGCGCCCTGCTTGTCCGCGCTGCTGCCTTCCCTGCTCATGTCCAAACGCATCCGATTTCCCTTGATGCTCTGCGTGATCGTCTCGGACGGTGCTCCCGCGTGATTCACGCGAAAAGTGACCACGCCGGTCGTGGCCTGCGCGCCCGCCAGGCGCACATGGTAGGACGACGCGGCTATGACAGAGATTGCGAGCGCGGATCGCATAAGCACCGTGGGCATCGACATCGTCCTATCCTCATTGCAAGTGGTGCACGATGATGTGGCGGGAAACGCGAACGCGTCAGTACCATCAACGTGGCCCGCGGCAACGCGGCTATCCATACACCGGCAGCGGCTCGATGATCTGCCCGGGAAAGATCTTCGACAGCGTGTCAGTCGCGCCAAGCCGGGCGAGAATGGGAGCGAGCACCCGGCGATAGTTGGTCGTCACGGGCAGGTCCCCGGGACCCTCGAGCGTGCTGCCGGTGAGCCCGGGCCACGAGCCGAGTACGCGCCCGCCGTGCACGCCGCCACCCATCACGAACATCACGCTGCCCCGGCCGTGGTCGGTGCCGAACGAAGCGTTCTCGGCCACGCGTCTCCCGAACTCGGTCATGACGACGACCGTGGTCGTCGCCATCCGCGGGCCCATGTCGCGCGCGAACGCGGCGAGTCCGCCCGAGAGCTTGGCCATCAGCGGATCGATGACGGCGCCCTGCGTGAAGTGCGAGTCCCATCCGCCGAGGTCGATCGATGCCGCCTCGAGTCCGACGCGCGCCTTGAGCAGACGCGCGAGCTGCATCAACCCCTGCGCGAAATCGTCGCGACCATAGGTGGCGCCGTGCTCCGGCACGTAGGGCGTGCCGCGTAATTTCTCAATGCGTGCCAAGGCGGCGAGCGTCTCGCGCCCAGCTTCGCCGATCATGTTGCGCTCGCCGCCGTAGAGCAGCGCCAGCGCGCCGGCCAGTCGGTCGTTGCCCAATGAGAAGTCGTCGATCGATTGCATCGCCGTCGCGGCGGGCGCGCCGCGGAGCGAGAGCGGCAGCTCGCGGCCGACGGCGATCGCCGAGAGCGCGCCATGGCGCGTGCGCGGCCTGTAGCGGAGAAAACGACCGAGCCATCCGCCGGCGGTGACGCCGCCATGCTCCATCAGGTCCTGCGCCTCGAAGTGCGAGCGCGTCGTGTCCTCGGAGCCGGCGGCGTGCACGATCGCCAGCGTGCCGTCAGTATACAGGGAGTGCAGCGGCGCGAGCAGCGGATTCAATCCGAAGAATCCATCGAGCGGAAGCGCATCGCGTGGCGACACGCGCAGCCGCGGACGCGCGCGTTGGTAGTCCTCGTCCAGCAGCGGCGCGACGAGCGTGAGTCCGTCGGCCGCGCCGCGAAGGAAGATTACGATCAGCGCCCGCGGATCATCCGCATCGCCGGTGAGCGCGGTCTGGCTGACCACTGGAGAGGGCAAGAGCATGATCAGCTCCGCATGAAGGCGGGCGCGGCCAACAACAGCGCGACGCCGGCGCCCGATTGGTGATAGGCGAGCATCTCCTCTTCCGTCGCGCGCCTGCCGAGCAAGTGCGCGGCGAGGGCGTCATCACCGCCGGCCGCGCGCACGAGCGACGCCGGATTCACGCGCGTCCCCTCGATGCGATTCGACGACAACGCCGCGGCGAAATTCCATCGCCAGAGCATCGTGCCGAGCCACGGCTGCGGCGCAGACGGATAACCGTCGGGCGTCGGATACTGGAAAGGCGCGTGGCCCATCCGTGACAGATACGCCGTGAGCGCGGGGCCGGAGTCCGTGTCCGCGTTCGTCGCGCGTAGCGCCGACACGACGTACTCGAACGGACGCTTCACCTTCGCGCCGCGCGATTCGGCGAATGCGCTCGTCGCGGTCAACGTCCGCAGTGTCGAACGAATGTCGCCGCCGCTTCCCTGAAACGCTGCCGCCACTGACGCGACGGCCGCCGCCGGCGGCTCGTCATCGATGAATCGGCGGCAGAGCTTCGTGGCGATGTGCCGCGCCGTCGACGGATGGAGCGCGACGATGTCGAGCACAGCCTCCACGTCGTGCTCGCCGAGTCCCGCGGGGATGCGCGTGCCGAGCACGACCTTCTCGGCGTCGTCGTGCAGCTCGGGATGAAATTCCACGGTCTCGATGCCGAGCTGAGATCCATCCTTGGAGCGAACGGTCCAGCCGGTGAGCGCGCGCGCGACTTCCATCACGTCGTGCTGCGTGTAGCCGCCGTCGACGCCGAGCGTGTGGAGCTCCATCAGCTCGCGGGCGTAATTCTCGTTGGGCTTGTCGCCGGCGCCGTTGCGGCGGTTCACGCGGCCGTCGAGATACCACAGCATTGCCGGGCTCAACGCCGACGCTCGCAGCATCGCCGGAAATTTGCCGAGCGCGTGCGCACGAATGACATCGCGGTCGTCGGCCGCCTTGAGCCAGCGACAGTCGCCCTTGGACGAATCGATGTTGAAGTGATCGGTCCAGAACTGGACCATCACTTCATACAGCTGGCGCGTGCTGTACGTCGCGCGCAGCACCGCGCCGCGCGTCATCTCGCCGAGCAGAAAGTCTTCCTTGTACTCGTACATCTCGCCGAGGGGCGCGGCGAGACTCTCGAGGCGCCGGCCCATCCGCTGCGCGCGGCGGTCGCGCAACGAATCCGGATCGAGCTGCTCGGCCACGTAGTGCTCGACCGCGTGCTCTTCGACAGCGTGCATCGCGCGCACGCGCTGCCATTCGCCGGGTGGGGCGCCGAATGAGAGTCGCGCGAGTGCATGCGAGACGATTCCGATCTCGCTCGAGGCCGGTGGACGAAATGGTCCCGACGCCGCGTCGTCGTCGAAGCCGAGCGGGTCGCGAATCGATTCGGGCAGCTGATCGCAACCAATCGCCGCAGCGGCGGCGGCGACACCGCCTACCTGGAGAAACTTCCTCCGCGAAAGCATGGCGCGCTCACGCCGGGCGCGGGCGGCGCGTCGCCGCCGCCATCGAGGAGACCGCCGCGCCGAATCCGCTCAACACCGTCCAAGGCAGCACGACGAACCAGCCGACGACGGGAAGCAGAAAGGTCAGCGAGAGCACGACGCCGCCGCGCATCACGCGCCGCCACGGCTGATGCTCATCGACGAGCGACGGCATCCCGACGCCGATGCGCTCGCTCAGGCCAGCCGAGCCAAGGAGTCCGAGCAGGATCGGCACGGCGAGCAGCGCGCCGCCGGCGAGCTTGAGCAGTGGCGTCGGCGCTTGCGTGACCAGCAGGAGCCCGAGCGCAAACACCGGCACGCCGACCAGCGCGCCGACGAGCGTGATGCGAAACGCGTGCAGATCGTACTGCGCCCTCGCGCTACTCACGGCTCGCGGAAAGAGCGCGGTCGCGGCGAGCCAGTAGCTCACGAAGACGATCAATGTTCCTAGGATGAGGAACAGGATCTTGAACACATCGGCCATGATCATCGAACCACCCTCGAAGTGGAGCCTATGATCTGTACGAGGGGGACCAACCGATGTTGCAGCGTGATCGGCATCACACGGAAACAGGAAAGTTCCGCGCAGCGCCTAGGGCGTGCTAAGAGCTGCGTTCCCTACGGAAGGATGCGCATCGCCCGCGGTGCCGATCGCTGGTGCGTTCCGTCCGACAGCGTCGCTTGCACCCACCACCGATATGGACGTCGCGGCCGCAGACGTGATTTCGCCGGCAAAGTGATCGACGTGTCTTGAGTCGTCACCGTGTAGGCGGACCAGTTGCCGTGATCGAGCACCTCAACGCGATAGCGCATCGCATCGGGGATCGCATGCCAGGTGAGCGTGACCGGACGCTGCACGTGCGCGCCGAGGGCGGGCTCGATGAGCACCACCGGAGGCGGAATCGGATCAGGCATCCCCGATGAGCGCCCGACCGGGTGCGCAGACTGCGGTGCGTTGGCCGATGCCGCCGCGGCGGGCGCTACACGCGCCGGCTTGTTGTTGCCACGCGAGAGGAATCCCCAAATGGCGAGCGCGAGCACGACGACACCCACGCCGGGCATGATCAGCGTCTTGAGCTCGAAGTCCAAGCTCGATGCTTCCACCGGTTTCGACGCCGAGACGCGCAGCATGTTGAGATCGGTGCGGCAGTGCTGGCATTCGCGCAGATGCTCGGCGGTTCGCGAGCGCTCGGCTTCGCCGCCCTCGCGTCGCACGAGATCAGTGAGAAGATCCGGCGCGGGACACGCGCTGCGATCGACTCCGGACGGCGTGTAGCGCGGCTCCGGGAACGAGTCGTCAGGCTCGTCCGTCGGCTCCGGCGGCAGCATGGACGACGCCTTCTCCTTCGGCTCTGGAAGGATGCGAGGCATTGTGATGTCCCGCATCTCGATCAGCGGGGCAATGGATTCGCGAAGCTCGTCGTCGTTCGTCATCGACATGAAGACGCGCGACGGCGCCCGGCGTTGCTACCTGCCGGATTTCTTGTCGGCTTGCAGCCAGGCTACTGCTTCCTTGACGATGTCCGGCGGAGCGGCGTGCGGACCGTCAAACTCGCGGTAGTGCACGTTATACCCGGCTTGCTTGAGCTCCGGCACGATGACCCGGCTGCAGCGGTCGATTGGCAGAATCTCATCGGCGGTGCCGTGCGATTGGAAGATCAACGGCTTGCCGACGTGCGCCGTCGGAATGATGAAGCCCGGCGAGAACGCGATGATGCGACCGAACAGGTCGCCGTTGCCGAGCCCGATCGAGAGTGCGTAGGATGCGCCGTCGGAGAATCCTTCGACGCTCACGCGCGCGGGATCGATGGCGTAGCGATCGAATACACGCGTCAGCGCTTTGTCGATGAAGTCGGTGTCGGGTCCGAAGCCGCCGCGAATCGCGTCCCACGAGCTGTCGCGCGAATCGGGCGCGAGAAGAATGAGGCCGGCGGCATCGGCGAGCGGCATCAGCCGACGAATTCCGCGCGTGCCGGCGCCGCCGGCGCCGTGCAGCGACATCACTAAAGG
>JALZAE010000183.1 GCA_030948535.1 Gemmatimonadota bacterium
GCGATCACGAGCTTCGACTCGCCTGAATCGTTGGCGCGCGCCGCGGCGGAGGGTCGCGTCGACCTCGGCATCGATGGCGTGGCGCTGGTGCAAGAGCAAGCACCCCTCGCCAACGCGCACATCACGCGCGTCGAAGTGCTGGGCGGGAAATATCTGTACGCGATCGACGTCTACCCGGCCGACGACTCGTTCAATCTCTGCCCGGCCGACGTCTGCCAGACGACGGACGGCAAGGAGCTCGTGCGCGCCGCGTGCGCCGTCGACGCCGCGAAGAACGGCATGCGTGTCGAGGGCGTGACGCCGCCGAGCGAGATCATCGCGCAGGTGGAGCGCATCGCGAAACGGGTGGAGCTCGACGTCGGCGGTATCGAGTATCTCGTCGATGCGCGCGACGGGCGTCACTACTTCTACGACATCAACGCGCTGTCGAACTTCGTCGCCGACGCGCCCAACGTGATCGGCTTCGATCCCTTCGCACGGCTCGCCGACTACCTCGAGGTACGCGCGGGATTCCGCGGCGCGCTGGCGGAGGTGGCGTGATGCGATTCGGCTACTGGCTTCCCGTCTTCGGTGGATGGCTGCGCAACGTTCCCGATGAAGGCATGGAGGCGACCTGGGAATACGTGAAGCGACTCGCCTGCCGCAGTGAGGAGATCGGCTACTAATCGCCGAGCTGTTTCTGAACGACATCAAGGGGATCGACGCGCCCGCGCTCGACGCATGGTCGACGGCGGCTGCGCTCGCGGCGGTGACGTCACGGCTCGAGCTGATGGTCGCCGTGCGCCCGACCTTTCACGAGCCGGCGATCTTCGCCAAGCAGGCGGCGAACATCGATCGCATCGCCGGCGGCCGGCTGTCGCTCAATGTCGTCTCGAGCTGGTGGGCCGACGAAGCCCGGCGCTTCGGCGTGCGCTTCGACGAGCACGACGATCGCTACGCGCGCACAGAGGAGTGGCTCCGCATCGTGGATGGCGCGTGGCGCGAGCACTCGCATTCGCACCGCGGCCACTACTACACGATCGACGAGACGATCGTCGAGCCGAAGCCGCGGCATCTCACCGCGCGTCCGCGTCCGACGATCTATGCCGGCGGCGAATCCGAGCGTGCCAAGCAGCTCATCGCTCGCGACTGCGACGCATACGTGATGCACGGCGATCCTCCGGAGCGTCTCGCGCCGAAGATCGGTGACATGCGGCGCCGCCGCGACGAGCTGGGGCTCCCGCCGATGCACTTCGGCGCGGCCGCCTACGCGATCGTGCGCGATACGGAAGCGGAGGCGAAGCGGGAGCTGGCACGCATCACCAACGTGCAGCCGGGCTCGCCGGGCTACGGCAACTACCGCGACTGGATCGCCAACACGAAGCTCGAGCAGCAGGTGACGCTGGAGGACTATTCCGTCTCCAATCGCGGGCTGCGCGCGAATCTCGTCGGTACGCCGGAGCAGGTCGCCGATGGCGTGCGCTCGCTCCAGGCTGTTGGCGTCGATCTTCTCCTACTCCAGTGCTCGCCGCAGATCGAGGAGATGGAGCGCTTCGCCGAGCAGGTCATGCCGCTGATAGTTCCACGAAGCTCTGACATCGCGGCGTGACGAGCGGGCGCGCCCCGCTCCTATCGTTGCACCGGCAATCCGATCGCGCGCCCGTATCGCACCGAGTATCTGCGGAGCATCCACTCGATCGCGACGATCTACTGGATACTCGTCGCGGGAACGCACCTTGCCGAATCGCTCCGGCGGACGCGCGAGCGTGAAGGGCACGTCGCGCGACTCGGGGCGCAGCTCTCCGACGCCCGGCTCGCCGTGCTGCAGGCGCAGCTGCACCCGCACGTTCCATTCAACAAGCAGCACGGCGTGTCGTCACTGATCCACGAGGATCCCGACGCGGCCGAGGACATGCTCACCGCGCTCAGCGATCTCCTCCGCATCACGCTTGGCCGCGACAATCAACGCGAGGTCGCGCTGCGCGAGGAGGTTGGATTTCTCCAGCGGTATGCGCGGACGGTGCCGGCGCGGTGAAAGCGATCCGTCTCACGTCGCGCTCGCGGCGTACGATTTCGGCGAGGTAGCGTTGGCCGACGTCGCGTCGGCGATCCGCGCGCGCAACAAGCTCGCCGATGCGCTTCGCTTCAATGTGTTGAACACGCGGTTCTCGCCGGCCTCCGCCTTTGCCTTTCGGCAGACCGCGATCACGCAGCTAGCGGTCGGCGACACGGCTGCCGCCGTCGGCAGCTACGAGCGGGCGCTGGCCATCAACGCGAATGATCAGCAGTCGAAGGCTGCGCGGGAGAGCCTTCGGCGAAAGCCGTGGCGGCCGGAGGCGCCGGCGCTATTCGCGCGCGCGCGCGCTCGTACAGCGCGGCGCTCACGCCTGCCACGAGGAGGCCCAGTGCCCAACCGCCGAGCACGTCGGTGGTCCAATGGACATCGAGGTAGACGCGGCTCGCGCCGACCAGGATCGGCCACACGATCGCCGCGACGATCGCAAGCCACTTGGGCACCATCCGCTCGCGCGCGAGAACGTAGGCCACCGTCACCATGACTGCCGTCGCTACCGTGGTGTGTCCGCTGGGAAACGAGTAGCTGAGCACGTGAAGCTTCGACGCGCCCTCGGGACGATGGCGCTGGAAGAACGCCTTCAGGGCGTTGAACAGCCCGACGGCAATCGCCGGCGCTGTAACTACGATCGATGCGACGTGCCGATGCTTGTTTCGCCACAGCCATACACCGACCAGCAGGACGAAAGCGACCATCGCCACCGTCGAGCCGAGCTGCGTGATCAAGGTGAACAGCCGCAGCATCGACGCGCTCTGATGCTCGAGCACCCAGGAGCGAACTCCGCCATCGAGACTGCCCAATTCGTGAGTGAACACGTCCTCGCCGATGGCGGCGAAGGCGGCCGCGGCAAACAGCGATGCCGCGACGATCGCGATCCAATTCCAGGCAAGCGCGCGCAACCATTTCCTGATGGCGGCGCGGCGTCCGAGCGTCTCGGGCGCGTTCGCGGGCGCCGTCACAGCCGCAGATCGATAGAAGACATGATGAAGAACTACGCGACCACGCCGGCAATCCGCTAGCGTCAAAAAAAGCGCGCTCCCTGCGAGTGGCTCGCATGAAGCGCGGATTCTCGT
>JALZAE010000378.1 GCA_030948535.1 Gemmatimonadota bacterium
GTCTCGTAGTGGAGCTCCTCGATCACGACGTTGTCGCCACGCTCGAGGTCGAGCGCATTGGCGACAGTGTTCTCGCCTTCGCTGGTCGCAAAGAGGAATCCGATCTCGTCGGGCGACGCCTTCACCAGTCGCGCGAACTGCCCGCGCACCTCATCCGTCTTTCTGAGCATCGTGCCCAGCTGGATTGGGCTGTGCGATTTGCTCTCCACGAACGCCGTGCCCGCGGCGACGACCTGACGCGGTACGGGGCCGATGTAGGCGGAGTTGAGATAGGTCCGCTCGCGCACGATTGGAAAGTCGTCGCGAACACCGAGGGGATCGTCCTCAGTCATCGGTCGCGCGTCCGCAGGCAGTGACGCAACCGATCCGAGTGCATGGTCGACGCCTCGCGTCGCGGCGACCGCGGTCAGAGAAGCGGCACTGGCGACGAAGGAGCGGCGGGAAAGCGGCATGGGCGCGCCAAGGGGAGAGTGACGCCAGAAGGTACACGATCTCCATGCGCTTGCACCATGTCGCCGCTCGCCCGTTCAGTCGATGCGCGCTGTGGCTGCCGCTCCGACCGCGCGAATCATCCCACTGAAAATCAGCGCGTGAATCGGATAGAGTCCGTACCAGTAGAGCCATCCGCTAAGACCCCTCGGCGCGAAGATGGCCGTCTGCGAGAGCAACGTCTCTCCGTTCTCGTCCGGCGCGACGGCGAACTCGAGCCAGGCGCGTCCCGGCACCTTCATCTCCGCACGCAGTCGCAGCAGCCGATCCGCGACGACGGATTCGACGCGCCAGAAATCGATGGCATCGCCGGGCCGAACCTGCACGGGATCGCGTCGTCCTCGACGCATCCCCACGCCGCCGAGCATCCGGTCGAGCATTCCGCGCAGCTGCCATGCCCAATTCATGTAGAGCCACCCGCCGCGACCGCCTAGCGACGTGAAGGCGCGAAATACTCGCGACGGCGACGCCTTGACGCGCAGCTGCCTCTGCTCGCGCACCATCCCCTCGCGCTCGGTAAGAATCACGGGGGATTCGGCGCGGTGACTCGTCGACAGGGCGCCGCTCCACGCCGTCTCGACATCACCCGCGTCGAGCTGCAACAGTGCTTGCTGCACCGACGCGGCGTAGTTCATCGGCACGATGCCGGGAAAGAGCGTGCGCGCGCGGTCATCGTGCAGCACGACTTCATTGCGCAGTCCTTCGATCAACGGCTGCGCGATTCGACTCGGCACGGGCGTGACCAGGTGTACCCAATACGACGACAAACGCGGGGTGAGCACCGGCACGGGCAGCATCCAGCGACGTAGTCCGCGCACGCGCGCGTATCCCATCATCATCTCGCCGTAGGTGATGACGTCGGCGCCGCCGATCTCGATGACGTCGCTCTCGCCCGATGGCAGTCGCAGCGCGGCGACGAGATAGTCGAGCACGTTCTCGATCGCGATCGGCTGAACCCGCGTGTACACCCAGCTCGGGCAAATCATCACCGGCACCCGCTCGGCGAGATATCGAATGATCTCGAAGGAGAGACTTCCCGATCCGACGATGACGGCGGCCCGCAGCTCGGTGACCGCGACGCCGGACTCGCGCAACGTGTCGCCCGTTGCCTGGCGCGACCGGAGATGCGGCGACAGCTCCCCCGTCGAGTCGCCGAGCCCGCCGAGGTAGACGATGTGGCGCCCGCCGGCGTCTCGAAACGCAGTCGCGAAATTTCGCGCCGCGCTCACATCGCGCTCGTGAAACGCTTCTCCACCGGCGAGGCTGTGCACAAGGTAGTACGCGCTTCCCGCGCCGCGGACGGCATCGACGAGGCTGCTCGGGTCCAGCACGTCGCCGCGCATCAGCTCGACCTGCGGCAGCCACGAACGGCCTTCCATGCGCGCCGGGTCGCGCACGACACAGCGCACGCGGTATCCCGCCGCGAGCAAGCGCGGCACGAGACGCCCGCCGACATAGCCCGTGGCGCCGGTGACGAGCACCAAATTGTCGTCGCGATCGAGAATGGGTTCCAAGCACTACAATTTACTGGATACCTGGCGCCAGCGGTGCACTATGCTTTCCACGTTGCGCCATCTAGTGCGCGGGTCGCTCGGGCGTGCATATCTAGAGCACGCATCCCATCGCACTCTACCGGCACTTCCCGGTCTCGACACGCCGTCCCGTGCCCCGAGGTCCATGATGCAATCGCTCCGCCTGTCTTCTCAGCGCGCCCTCGCCC
>JALZAE010000386.1 GCA_030948535.1 Gemmatimonadota bacterium
ACACACCGTCACGCGTGAAGCCTGGAATCTGGTTGACGATCCGCACCATGCGGTCGCTCTGGTACACTCTCGCGCCCGCATCGGCGACGTTGATGAACCAGCGTTGGCTTCCCCAGATGCTGCCCACGCGACGGCTGGCGAGAGATTTTGGTGCGCCCGGGTCGTGCAGGAAAGCGTCTTCGATATTGTACTGCGTGTGCGCGGCATACCAAGCCTGCATATCGGCGTAGTACCCGCTCGCGAGACTTGGAGGATCGTAGCCGGGTCGAACCAACGTGAGGTAGAGCGCGTACTCGATTTGCGTGAAGGTGGGCATGCGGCTCTTCTGCTGATCGATCAGCCCACCCATGGCATGGTCATAGTGGGTGACGAGCCAATCGTATTCGCTCGACCGCTGTGAGGTGCTCGACAGGTTCTGAATTCGCCAATCGGTGATCTGTGTCTGAATGTGCGAGAAGTGAGGCGCGCTTCCCGCTGAGTAGTCGTCGTAAAGTCCCGTCGTGGTCGGTGGCGTCACCGGTGGCGGGGTCACTGGTGGAGGCGGCGTCTGCGTCGCGGAGACGGAGATCGTCGTCGATCCCGTCGTTCCCTCCGCCGTCGCGGTCAGCGTAATCGATCCCGCGAGAATGCCCGTGAGCAAACCGTTGGTCGTCACCGTGGCGACGGTAGTGTTCGACGATGTCCAAGTCACCAGGCGATTCATCAACGGGTGACCAACCGCGTCGAGCAGGGTAGCGCTCATCTGACGCTGCGCCCCTGGGGCCATCTGCAATCCGGCCGGCGACACCATCACGGTCGCGATGTGCGGCAGGATGATCGTCACCGTCGTCGTTGTCACCATCGACCCGACCCTGGCGGTAATGCCGGCCTGCCCAGGGTTCATGGCGGTAACGAGCCCTTGCGCGGTAACGGAGGCGATGGCCGGGTTTGAACTCGACCATACCACCGGACCCGGCGTACCCGACGCCTGGCTCACCGTCGCACTGAACTGGGCGGTCGACGCGACATCCATCGAGGCTGCCGACGGCGTGACGATGATCGTGTCGTGCGCAGGACTGTTCACGTTGACGGTCGACGAGCCCGACTTTCCGCTGAGGCTTGCGACGATCGTTGCTGTTCCTACCCGGCTCGCGGAGACGACGCCCGTCGCCGAGACGGCGGCAATGTTCGGGTCAGAGCTCGCCCACGTGACACTGAGCCCTTGCATTGGATGCCCTTCGGCATCCGTAATCGTCGCGGTCAACGGCGTGTTCGTTCCCACGAGCGCCGTAGCGGCTTCGGGGAGGACGTGCACCGCGGCGACGACCGGCTGGACCGGAGCGACGGGTGAAGGCGTTGCCGAGTCGCCGGACGCGCAGGAAAGGATGGGCAGCGCTAGCGCGAGCACCGAGATGAGCATTTTGTTGATACGCATTCAGAGGCCTAGGGGTTGTCCGTTCGGCGGCCCGACTGGCATAGCTCGCGAGCAACTCGCTGAGCGGTAGCCTCGTAGCTTTGCGTCGCCGTCTTTCGACGGGTTTGCCATTGTCGCGGGCCGGGGAGGCCCTGACGCGATTCCTGCACTTTTGTGTTCCAAGTTCGACGATCTCGCACCGATCGATGTCACGCGATGATTTTCTCTGGTTGCATAGGGAGAATCACACGTTGCGATATGCCTACACGCATCCCGCGGTATGCAGTCATTGGTATCGACTACATCGCGAAACGGAGCGTGGCAACCGTCTTGAGGACCTGCGGTCTTGCGGGGCGTTCAGATTGCGGAACTACATCGTGCGGAGTCGTTCAAGCGTTCAGTACGAAGAGACGCGACAGGCTACTTAATGCGACACGCTGGGTCTGTGACCTGCATCACGCTCGCGACGCTTTGTCGTTCGAAGCCGTGCGGCGCAATAAGATGGCGACGTCTTGGTTCCAATGGTAGGGGCCAAAATCGTGGTGCGTCCGCGCCGCTACAGCGTCTTCGTGCGTGAGTATCGGCAAGTGTTTCCAGAACTGAAGTGAGCGCGTTGCCGTCCGGCAAACCGAAGACCGTTCGGCCTGCCTCGTCATTCGGATGACGACGCTCGACGATCGACGCTCGACGCTAGTTTACAAGATCGCCCGGTCGCTTGCACACCAGCTCGCGTCGCTGCCCATCGCTGAGATCCGCTGGCGTCCGGATGAGCCGACCACATGCAATCGGGAGGAATCGTTGAACGGATTTCGCGGACACTTTGACCTCAAGCACCGAGTGCTCTCGTTTCTCAGTCAGCGATTTTTCAGAGATCGAACGTACCGGATACGGCACGGGCTTGCAGCAGGAATGCGACGCAAAGGAGGCCTGGGATTTTTGGCGTTCTTTCCGCCGCGCGAAACGTCGGAGACACGCTTCCTGAGTCAGCTGCCCTTAACAGGCAAAGTCGTATACGACGTGGGCGCGTTCGAAGGGCTGCTCACGCTCTTCTTTGCCCGTACGGCAAAACGGGTCATCTCGTGGGAGCCGAATCCGCGCAACTACGAACGCTGCCTCGAGAATGTTCGACTGAATGCTTTGACCAACGTCCAACTGAACAATCGCGGAATCTCCGATCAAGCGGGCGTGATTGAATTGACGTACGATCCGCTCATGCCGGGCGCCGGCTCAGGCCAAACCGCGATAGCAACCCAGATAGTGTCCTCGGTGAAGTCCGTGCAGAGCGTTTCTGTTTCGGTGCTGCCGCTGGACCTGGACCTGGTCGAGCATGATTTCCCTCCGCCCGATCTTATCAAAATAGATATTGAGGGAATGGAGTACCCGGCGTTGCTGGGAATGCGTGAGACGCTTCGGCAGCATCGCCCAGAGCTATTCATTGAAATGCACGGTGCCACGCTCAGCGAAAAATCCGCGAACGCGCGAGCCGTGATGAGTCTCCTGGAGTCGTACGGGTACTCTTGCTACGACGTCGGGTGCGCTCGCGAATTGACCAGTGAGACGCCCGGCGAGCCGCGGCCGGCCCACCTCTATTGCCGCGTCCACAGCGCGTAGCCCGCGGCGAAGAAGCCTGCTGCCGCTGCTACGCTCCGAAATCGGCGATTGCTTCGAGGAGCCTGCCCGTATCCTGCTCCCAATTGTAGCGATCGAGTACGGCGTGCCGTCCCGCCTCTCCGGCGCGGTGGCGTTCGTCTGCGCCTGAGAGCCGGACGAGAGCGCCCGCCAGGTCGCGAGCGTCCCGGTCGTGGAAGATCTCACCGCACATAGTCTCGCGGACGATGCGAGCGCTTGGACGCGCGTCCGACGTCACCACGGGCAAACCGGCCGCCATGTAGTCGAACAGCTTGTTCGTGATGATGTTTTCGGTCTGCGTGTTCACGTGCTGGGGGATGGCGCCGATGTCCGCTCGCGCCACCATCGCCAGCGCATCCTCGTGCGATGGAACGCGACCGGTGAACTCCACATCCTGTTCGCTCAGCCCGAGAGTACGCGCCTGATCTCGAAAAAGTGTTCCGTCACGTCCGTCGCCGATGATCTTGAGGCGAACGCGCTGCGGCGTATGCCGCAACATGGCGGCGGCCTCGATCAGCACGCCGAGCCCACGCGGCACTTCGAGATTCCCGAGATGCACGACCTCAGGCACACGGTCTCCATCCGCGTGCGACATGCTCGGCCGCTCTGCCCGCGCGCGCGGAGGAGTGTTCGAGACGAGCACGAGCCGGTTGGCCGGAATGCCGGCGGCGAGCAAGCGCTCGCCCATCTCTTCGACGACGATGAGAATGCGATCCACTCGCGGTATGACGTAGCGGTCCACCGCCTGCACGGCTTTCGGGTTCCTCACGACGTAGTCAATCGGCCGCGCACGTCCCGCATCGAACAGCTGCTGCATCATCGCGGGATAGTGTTCGGCCATATCGAGGAAGATGGGAATGCCGGCACGGCGCGCGGCAGAGATTGCCGTAGGCGCGAGGGGCATATCCCGCACAATGAGTAGCTCCGCGCGTACTCGACGAATCACGCTGCCGATGTGCGCGATCCAACGCGGACTGAAGAAAGCCGGAAATCCGAGGAGCGTGTCCATGCGACGCCCGATGCGACGCCACGGGGGCATGCGATGGACCGTCCCCTCCGGAAGCTGTTCCACCGCGGGCGACCACGCGCGATTTCGTGCTACGATGTGCACTTCGTGGGAGGCGCTGGTGAGTGCAGCAGTGATTTTTTCGGTACGCACGTCCCACGGATAGTCGGCATCCCATACATATACGATTCGCACGTGTCTTTTTACCCTCTCGCCGGCGAGGCGGCGAGCCAGTCGGTGATCTGCACGACATCGCGATCGCGAACGAAATAATGGGTCGGCAGTGTGAAGAGCGTTCGGGCGAGCTCGCGCGAGCCCGACAACGCCTCGCCACGATCGATCGCAATGGATTCCGACTGCGGCCATTCCGTCAACATTCGGGGATAGCCGCGAAGAATGCCGAGATCCGGCGCCGCTCCTCGACCATCCGCCGCCAGCACGGGAAAGCGCAAATAGCCTGGCGCGGATCCAGGAATCGGTGCGCCGGTGCGTAGCGATGCGTCAGGTCGTTGCGCGATCGCGGCCGCATAGCGTTCCGCGAGTCGGCGGCGACTCTCGACATCGGAAGCGCCACACTCGAGCGCCGCGCTCAACGCGCCGAGACTGCAGCCGCTGATCGCGCGCGGCTCGCTCGCTGCGTGATAGACGGTCTCACCCAAGCGCAGCGCCGGCACGCTGGATGGAATGCGATAAAGCGGCGGGCGGCCCAGTGCCCATTGCGCGACGAGCCGGACACAGGTGGCGCTGCCGCGCGAGGCGGGCGCCAAGAGCTCGCGCGCTTCCGCGATGGCCGCGCGCCAACGCTCCTCGCGCGCGATCAGCGCGCCGCCGCCGCCCGCGGCCGTCCCCTTGCCCCGCCCGAAGCTCAGCACAGCCAGCGATGCGAGAGCACCGAGTGGCGCCCCGTGAAGCGCGCCGCCCGCGGCCTGCGCGGCGTCTTCGATGACGGCCGCACCGTGGCCG
>JALZAE010000393.1 GCA_030948535.1 Gemmatimonadota bacterium
TTTGTTGGCGAGCGCCGCTTGATCTCGGCGATCACGGTCACGGTGGACCGGCGCAGCGCCGCGACGAACGATGGGACGCGAGGCGCGTAGGCGGCATTCGCGTACAGAAATGCCTTCTCCGGAACGAGATCCGCCGCACGCGACCGCGCGCGCTCCGTGATCTTCCCGAGAAACCCGCCGGGTGGCGACCAGCGTGAAGACGATGCTTGCACTTCGGGCCCTATTCGGATATAGTCTTCTTCGGCGCCTTTTCGGGCAAGTGATTTCCCGAAATGGACTTGGAAAAACTCGAGAGGACCGAATGCCGCTCACGAAGAAGCAGCGACAAATACTGAATTTCCTCACCAGCTACACCGAGAGCAACGGCTACGCGCCGAGCTTCGAGGAAATCGCGCAGGAGTTCAACTATAACTCCCTCGCGACCGTCCACGAGCATCTCACCAATCTCGAGCGCAAGGGTTACATCAAGCGCTCGTACAATGAGAGCCGTGCAATCGAGATTCTGCCCTCGGATGCGAACCCGCGATCGATCGAGCTGCCCATGCTCGGCACCGTCGCCGCCGGCATGCCCATCGAGGCGCTGACGAGCAACGAATCGGTATGCGTCCCCGAGGATTTTCTGCGAAAGGGCGGCAACCATTATGTGCTGCGCGTTCGCGGAAATTCCATGATCGACGAGCAGATCCGCGACGGAGATTTCGTCGTCGTGAACGAGCGCATGAGCGCGGACAACGGCGAGATGGTGATCGCGCTGATCAACAATAGCGCGGCCACGGTGAAGAAGATGTACCGCGAGCGCGACGGTAGAATCCGCCTGCAGCCCGCGAACGAGACCATGGCCCCCATCTACGTCCACGAGAACGACGTGACCATTCAGGGCATCGTCGTCGGAGTTCTGCGCCGGTACTAGTTGTCACACGCGCTCGCATCGACTCACCTCACATGCTCACAGCGGTCGCGCTGCGTAGTCGCTCGAGCGCTGACCACGCGGCGCCGTTGTCGATGCTGCGCTCGCCGATCGACACCGCATCGCCATAGTCGGACGCGAGTCCGGCCACGTAAATCGCCGCCGCCGCATTCAGCACCGCGGCCGCCCGGGCTCCGCCGTGGCGCTCGCCTCGCAAGATCTCGACGATGATCCGCGCGTTGTCGGCGGGATCGCCGCCCGCGAGATCCTCTGCCGTCGCGCCGCCGTAGCCGAAATCGCGCGGGTCGATCGTCCACTCACTGGTCCGGCCCTCTCCAACCTCGATCAGGCGCGTCACGCCCATCGGCGAGACCTCGTCCAGGCCCGGTTCCCCGTGGACGACCAACGCCCGCGTGCTGCCGAGCTCGGCCAACGCTTCCGCGAGCAGCGGCGCCCGATTCGCGTCAGCGACGCCGATCACCTGGCGGCCGGCGCCGGCCGGATTGGCCAGGGGGCCGAGAATATTCATCACCGTCGGAATCGCGATCTCCCGCCGCACCGGTCCAACATGCCGCATCGCCGGATGCATCAGCGGCGCAAACATGAAAACGATCCCCGCGCTCTCCAGCGTCGCGGCCATCTGCTCGACGGACACGTCGATGCGAACGCCGAGCGCCTCCAGCACGTCGGCACTTCCACAGCGCGATGTGAAGGACCGATTGCCGTGCTTCGCCACGCGCGCACCGGCACCCGCTGCGACGAACGCGGCCGCTGTGGAGATGTTGAAGGTGGTCACCTTCCCGCCGCCGGTGCCGCAGGTGTCGACGAGCTGTCCGGGGTCGCGCGCCGGCATCGTGATCATCGCTCGGCGAAGTGCTCGTGCGCCTCCCGCGACCTCCGCCGCCGTCTCTCCTTTGACGCGCAGCCCGACGAGCAATGCCGCCACCTGAGCCGGCGTCGCTTCGCCCTGCATCACGACGTCGAACGCATCCGCCGTCTCATCCGCGGTGAGCGACTCGCCGCCCGCGAGCCGACGAATGGCCGCGTGCAGCGCGTTGCTCGACGCGCTAGCGGACACCGATCGCGACGAAGAGACGTTCGGCCAGCTGCGCGTGCGATGCGACGAGAGAGATGACGAGGCCGAGCAATCGCACGCGCTCGACATCTTCCTCGACGAACACGCCGGCCCGCGCGCGGTTCGTCAAATTCACCACGCCGACGAGCTGATCGTGATAGACGAGGGGGAAGCTGATGAATGACCCGGTGGTGAAGTACTGATCCTTCAGCAGCGGATGCGACGCCGCCTGCGTCACGTCGGTGACCAGCAACGGCTGCCGGCTTTCGGCGACCTTCCCCGCGACGCCGCGACCGATCTGCACGCGTGTGCCATCTTGAATCGCCGGCGCGAGCCCCTTGGCCGCGGCGATGTACAACTGGTTCGTATCGGGGACGCGAAGCATGAGCGAGCAGCGCTGCGCCTGCGTGTCGTCGCCCACCAGGGCGAGCAAGCCATCGGCGAGCTGTCGCGGATCGGCGGTGGACGCGTCGAGAAAGAGCACGCGCTCGATGAGATAGAGCGTTCGAATCTTCTGCCGAAGATTTTCACTGCGTCGATGCAGCTCGACGTGCGCCTGCTCGAGCTGGCTCACCGCCGCGGTCACTTGTTGCTCGAGCGCCTGCGACTGGCGCTGCGCGCGACGCGCGTCCTCCTGGGCACGCGCGGCTTCCGTCTCCAGCCAGAGCAACCGCTGCGGATCGCCGCCGGCGCCACCCGAGCGCGCCTTCGACGTGCGCGCTTCCGTGAGCTGTCCCTCCAACTCCTTGAGATTGCGCACGTAATCGCCGTGCACACGCTGAGTGACATCTTCGAGCGTGCGCACCGCTTCCTCGCGAGCGTCTCGTTCGGCGAATCGCGCGAAGGCGAGATCGAACAGCGCCGCATACGGGCCGAAGCGCTCCATCACGCGCGTACCGAAGAAGCGCTTGGGCTCGTAGAGCGCGAGCACGGCGGCGAGCGAGCCCTCCGTGTGAATGCCGCGAAGCGCGAGCAATCCTTCTTCGTTCAGCTGCGCGATGCCGATGAGGGCCGAATATTCGTCGGAGTTGTCGCCCAGATCGGCGAACTGGCCGCCGGCCCGCACAATGGTCGCCATCCGGTCGGCGAGATGATCGAAGGCGGTATCGACCCCGGCTCGCTCGACTCGTCCGTTCACCGCGATCGACAATTCCCGCAGCATGTCGCGGCGCGCATCGTAACGGATCAGCGCGACGCGGGCCGAGCGATCCACTTCGGCCAGCGCCTCACCGAGCGCGACGACGCAAGCATCGAGATCAGCGGACGCGGCGAGCGCGTGCGCAAACGAGCCGAGGGTACGAGGAGGCATTCTTAGGGGCGTCGGGCGTCGGGCGTCCGGCGTCGGACCTGAGGGGGTGTGTGGGTTGGCGAATAGGTGCCGATGCGTTGCGGATGACACCCGGCTGGTAAGTCCGACGCCTGAGGCCCGACGCCCGACGCACGTAATTACGGTCGTAGATGACGCGCTGTCAATCGGTTGGGCGCTCGGTGCGTCGCTTGACTTGAGGTGTCTACCGGGTAGCTTCCGACTCATGTCGGAGCGCACCGTGCAGCTCGTGCTGCACTACGATGGCGCGGCGTTTTCGGGATGGCAACGCCAGCCGTCGTCGCGCACCGTACAGGGGGTGCTCGAGGACGCATTGGCGCGACTGCATGGCGCGCCAGTCGCCGCGCTCGGCGCGGGACGCACCGACGCCGGCGTCCATGCCCGTGGTCAAGCGGTCGGCGTGCGCGTTTCGCCGAAGTGGGAGCCGTCGGAGCTGCGACGCGCCGTGAACGCCGTACTTCCCGACGATGTGTGGGTCGCCGCCGCGTTCGAGATGGCGCCCGCGTTCCATGCGCGGTACAGCGCGGTGGCGCGACGCTATACGTATCGAATCGGGACCGACGACGCGTCGCGCTCGCCCTTTCGCCGGCGTTGGGAATGGGCGCTCGGCAAGCCGCTGTCACGCACGGCGCTCGAGGACGCGGCTGAGGCGATCCGCGGCACGCACATCTTTCGCGCTTTCGCCGTGCGCGGTACGGCGCCGGAACACGACGATCATCGCTGCACCATCACGCGCGCGGCGTGGCGCGAGCGCACCGGCGGTGTAGAGCTGGAGATCGAAGCGAACCGATTTCTTCATCACATGGTGCGCTTCTTGGTCGGTACGATGGTCGACATCGCCAGCGGTCGGCGCGATGCCGGCACCATGTCGGCATTGCTGAATTCCGCGGACAACGACGAGACGTCGGCGCCTGCACCGGCGCACGGATTGTGTCTCGAGTCGGTGCGCTATCCCGAAGAGCTGTACCTCACTCCCGTCAATCACGCATGCGAATCTTTCTCGACACCGCAGATCTCGACGACATCGACTGGGCCCTCCGCGCAGGGCTGATCGATGGGGTCACGAGCAATCCGTCGGACGTCGCCGCGCAGGCGGGCCCCGACTACCT
>JALZAE010000403.1 GCA_030948535.1 Gemmatimonadota bacterium
CGCACTTCGCGATTGCCCGGGTACCGAGCGGGCGCCAGCGTCACGCGCATCGTCAGCACGTTGTCGGGATCGAAGCCGGCGTTGACGTTGCGCAGCCGCACGAAGCTCTGCACCAACAGCGCGGCGCCGATCACCAGCACGAGCGAGATGGCGATCTCGCCCGCCGCGAGCACTCGGCGCAGCCTGAGCTGGCCGACGCCGCCGCCCGCGCCGCGCGAGCCCGCCTTGAGCGCGCTCTGCAAGTCCGCGCGCGCCGCGTGGAGCGCCGGTATCAGTCCAAAGAGAATTCCTGTCGCCAAAGCGATGACGGTCGTGAACGCCAGCACACGGGCGTCGATGCCGACGGCGGCGACGCGAGGGATGCTCGCCGGCGCCAGCATCACCAGTCCGCGCAGGCCTGCGATCGCCAGCAGCAAACCCAACGCACCGCCGGCCAGCGCGAGCACGCCGCTCTCGGTGAGCAGCTGCCGCACGACTCTCGAGCGCGCCGCACCAAGCGCCGTCCGCACGGCAATTTCCCGCTGCCGCGACTCGGCCCTGGCGAGCAAGAGATTCGCGACGTTCGCGCAGGAGATCAGCAGCACGAAGCCGACCGAGCCGAGCAGCAACAGCAGAGCAGGGCCGACCTTGCCGAGCACCTGCGTAGTCACCGGCACCAGTGTCGCACCGAAAGCAGCGGTGTAGCTGGTGGGATACGTCTCTCGCTGGCGCTTGCCCAGCGCATCGAGCTCCGCCTGCGCGGCGGCGAGCGAGGTGCCGCTCCTGAGACGCGCGACGACGTTGAGTCCGTGATTGCCGCGATCGTTTGGATCAGACGCGCCGAGCGCGATCGGCATCCACAGATCCACCGGTTGGCCGAAGTCGAGCGGCAGCTCGAACTCCGCCGGCATGATGCCGATGACGGTGACGACGGAATCGCTCAACCGGATGTCTCGTCCGACGACGGAGGGGTCCGATGCGAAGCGACGCTTCCACAGCCCATCGCTGATGAGCGCGACGCGAGCGGCGCCCAGCCGATCGTCCTGCTTCGTGAAAACCCGTCCACGTGCCGCACGCGCGCCAAGCGCAGGAAAGATCTCCGCCGACATGAACGCGGCGCGCACGCGCTCCGGCGAATCATCGCCCGTGAGATTGCGCGGCCCGTAGTCGAACGCGGCCACGTTCTCGAGTCCGCGCATCCCGCGCTGATAGTCATCGAGCTCCGGCGGCGACACCCACGTCTGCGGCCAATTCTCCCAATGACTCCACAACATCACCACCCGGTCCGGCTGCGCGTACGGCAACGGCGCCAGCAGCACACCGTTCACCACACTAAAGATCGCGGTGTTCGCCGCGATGCCGAGGGCGAGTACCGACACCGCGATCGCGGTGAACCCCGGATTTCGCCGAAGTGAACGAAGGGCGTAACGCAGGTCACGAACGAGTGTGTCCACTGAGTACTCCGATTGACTGTAGTCACAGACTGGACAGTCTGAGGTGGGGGATGGTTGGGTGCCGGAGCGAAGTGGGGGCCGGGGGTCGGGGGCTGGGGCGCTAAATGAAATCGTTGTCACCGCATTCTCGCCGCCGCCCCACTCCCTCAACCCCCTGCCCCTAGCCCCCCGGTTCTTCCGGCCACTCATGCTTCGGATACCTACCTCGCAAATCCTTCCGAACCTCCGCGTACGTCGTCCGCCAGAAGCTGGCCAGATCCTTCGTCACCTGAACCGGCCGCCGCGCGGGTGACAGCAGGTGCATCGTCAGCGGCACCGTGCCTCCGGCAATGCGCGGGGTTTCCGCCAAGCCGAACAGATCCTGGATTCGCGCGGCGAGTACGGGGGCGTCGGGGTCTGAGTAATCGATGCGCGCGCGATGGCCGCGTGGAAGAGCGATGTGCGTTGGCGCGTGCTCGTCGAGCATCGCACGGCGCGGCCAGCCGACGAGCGACATCAGCGCCATCGTGAGGTCGATGCGATCATCGTCGAGTCTCTTCACACCGTGCAAATGCGGGCCGAGCCACTCGTCGAGCGTCGCGATGAGGGCGTCGTCGGAGACATCGGGCCAGTCGTCGGGCCTGCCACGATGCAGAAACGCGACGCGCTCACGAATCCCGCGCGACGCGTCGCTCCACGGCAGCACATCGATCCCTTCTTTCGCGATCCCGTCCAGCAGCGCACGAGTCACGCTCGTCGCATCGGCGCGCTCGATGGCGATGTCCCGCAGCACGATGGCGCCGAGTCGGTCGCGCCGCCGCGCGGTCACTCCGCGCGCGGTCGAATCCCACTCGACCACATCCTCGCGCGCGATCTGCGATCCGAACTGCTCGACGATCTCGGCGATCTCCACTGGCGCCGCCAAATAGATGCGGCTCTCAGGACGTTTTCCGTCCAACTCCGCCGCCACGATGTGCGCCGACTCCGCGAGCGTCTGTCCCGCCCCGAACGACGCGCTGAGTCCGTTGCGCAGCACGTAGCGGCTCGCGCCCTGCCGCCGTTGGGCGATGCGGTCCGGATAGGCGAACGCGAGTAGGAGTCCGCACTCGTTCGAATCGCCCCGTTCGTTCGGCACCTCCACGCCGAGCTCGCGCCGCAGCTGCGCGCGAAGCTGCCGCGCCTCGTCGCGCACACGTCGCAATGCATCGCGGTCGACCGACGCACCGCGCGCGTACTCGGGCTCGGCGTCGCCGCGCAGCAAATCGAGTCTGATGCGAACATCCGCATCGGGCGGAGCGCCCTCGCCGCGCAGCACATCGCGCTCCGCCAGGAGCGCGGCGATATCGCAGGCGAGTGCGGCCGAGCGCGGGCCGCCCAACGCGTGGGCCCGCAGTACCATGTGGGCGAGTCGTGGATGTAGTGACATCGCCGACATCCGCCGGCCATGCTCCGTGATGCGACCGCTGTCGTCGATGGCCTCGAGCTCCGCCAGCAGCTCGCGCGCCTGCGCGAACGATGCGGCCGGCGGCGCGTCGAGCCACATCAGCTCGGCGGGATCGACGACGCCGGCGGCGGCGAGATCGAGAGCGAGCGACGCGAGATCGGCATCGACAATCTCCGGCGTCGCGTGCTCGACGAGATGCCCCTGGTCCAGCGCCGGCCACAACCGGTAGCACACGCCCGGCGCGACACGGCCCGCGCGCCCCGCGCGCTGCGCCGCCGACGCGCGCGAGACGCGCACGGTTTCGAGACGCGTCATCCCGGTGCGCGGCGAGAAGCGTGGCACGCGTGAGAGTCCGCAGTCGATCACGACGCGCACCCCCTCGATCGTCAGGCTCGTCTCGGCGATCGCCGTCGACAGCACGATCTTGCGCGTGCCCGGCGCGCTCGACTCGATCGCGCGATCCTGCTCCTCCTGCGAGAGGTTGCCGAACAGGGGCGCGATGCGTACGCCGCGGCCGAGTCTGCCGGCATCGCCCAGGAGATTGGCGACACGCCGGATTTCGCCCGCGCCGGGCAGGAACACGAGTACGTCGCCGGAATCGTTCGCGATCGCATCGCGAACCGCCGCCGCGACGGACTGCTCGATGCGCCCGTCGACTCGCGGCTCGACATATCGAATGTCTATAGGAAAGGCCCGGCCGGCACTGGTGACGATCGGCGCATCGTCGATCAGCGCGCTCACCCGCTCGCCGTCGAGCGTCGCCGACATCACGAGGAGACGAAGCTCGGGACGCAGGATCGCCCGCGTCTGCAATGTGAGCGCGAGGCCGAGGTCCGCTTGCAGGTTCCGCTCGTGGAACTCGTCGAAGATGACCAGGCCAACGTTTTCCAACGTGGCATCGTCGCGGAGCATGCGCGTGAGCACGCCTTCCGTCACCACTTCGATGCGCGTGCGCGGGCCGACGCGCGTGTCCATCCGCACTCGATGCCCCACGGTGTCGCCAACATGCTCGCCGAGCGTCGTGGCCATGCGCCGGGCCGCGGCGCGGGCCGCGAGACGCCGCGGCTCGAGCATCACGATCTTCGCGCCGCCGAGCCAGGCCTCGTCGAGGAGGGCGAGCGGAACACGCGTCGTCTTACCGGCGCCCGGTGGCGCCTGCAGCACGGCGGCGCCGCCAGTGCGGAGGGCGTCGCGCAGGGCGGGCAGTGCGTCGTCGATCGGGAGTGGTGGAGCTGGCATGCTGCGCGAAAGTTACGCGTGGCATCGCCCGGGGATGGTCGAGCGCGCAAGCTCTGGCGCGTGAGCCGCCGGAGGGTCGAAATTCGCTGTTGAGGCGGGAGACTCTCCGAGGAGCACCGATGAGCAGCTGGATGTTCGCGGTATTGGCCGGTGTGCTGTACACGATATTTCAGATCGGCAAATACGTCTTCGACAAGCAAAAAAACCCCGTCACGAAATTCCTCGATGCATATACGCCGGGGATGCGGCGCATCGAAGCTGAGCTCGAGAGCATGTCGATCTCGCAAGCGCAGCGGCAAGCCTGGCGCTTGCTCGATCGATCGCCGTATCTGGTGACGACACCACCCGACAGCTCGGCGCCCGGGCCGGCGTTCAATCAGTTGACGGCAGACCAGCGCGACCTCCTTGGCCGATACGCGTCGATCGGAACAAAGGAAGAAGAGGCGCGCATGGCCGCGGCGGATGTCGCGCCGTGCGCGGGCGATCCGCAGTACATCCGGATTGGCGCTACGGAGTACGGCGATGACTTGGTGGTGCAGCCGGGACGAGAGCCGGTCAGCGAGCGCGATGATGAGGGAGACGCGGGTGTCGAGCTGAAGAGCATCTGGCACTGGATCGTCTACTGGCATCTCGAAGCCGAACTCACCGCCACATCCGAGGGTAAGCCGACTTGATCGAGGCGGGTCCGGCGCGCATCTATTGGAGAGCCGCGGATCAGCTTGCGTTCACTGGCCGCGTCGCCGTTGCCCAGCCAAAATCTGCGGCGCATCGATTTCCAGAGAGAGGCTCTGATGTCCGACGACTCCATCCGCGGCGACCGTCGCGAATTTCTTGGCCGGCTCGGCGTCGCCGCGGCGGCGACGGCCGCGGCCGGCGCGGGACTCGCGCCGCGCGACGCGACCGCAGCGATCGATCCGCGGCACAACTCGCCGTGGGACATGTCGTGGGTGGACAAGCTCACCGGCGTCCCGTACAAGGTCGCCTTCGATGCCAACAACATCGCCGACGGACTCGCGCCGAACCTCGCCGCGGATTTCATGACCCAGTATCACGAGGTGTACAACACGCGTGACGATCAGACGCGAGCCGTGATCGTGATGCGGCAGCTCGGCGTGCAGATGGCGTTCGGCGATGCGCTCTGGGACAAGTACGCGATCGGTGAAGATGTGAAAGTCTCTGATCCGGCGACCAAGGCGCCCGCCAAGCGCAACGTCTTCTGGCGCGAAGCGGCCGGATCGAATGCTACTCCGGACCCGTCGATGCTCGATTCCCTGCACGCGCGCGGCGCGATCTTCCTCGCCTGCAACCGCGCGGCGATGAACTGGTCGCGAAGGATGGCGGAGAAGAACCATCGAAGTGTCGAAGAAGTACAAGCCGAAGTTCGCGCCGGATTGATCCCGGGCGCGCTCCTGATGCCATCGGGCATCTTTGCCATGATCCGCGCGCAGAACGCAGGGTGCGCCTACATGCGCGGAGCCTAGCGCGCATGCACCCACGCATTCGCGAGGTGGTCGATCATCTCGACGCGCGGCGGACGGAGCTGCGCAGCGCAGTGGACGAGGTTCCCATCACGCTTCGCGCGATACGCCCCGCGCCCGACCGGTGGTCGGTCTCCGATGTGCTCGAGCATCTGGCGATCATCGACGGACGAGTGGCGATGATGTTCACGGCCAAAGTCGATGCGGCACGGGCCGGCGGACTCGCGGCCGAGCTCGACACGACGCCGATCATGCCGACCTTTGATTTCTCCATACTCCTCGACCGCACACGCGCCGTGGCCGCGCCGCCGCAACTGCATCCGCGGCAGGATCGCGACCCGGCGGCGGCGTGGAGCGCGCTCGAGTCCGCACGCGCACAGCTGCGCAGCGCCGTGCTCGCCGCCGACGGACTCGCGCTCGCTACGCTGTCGCAGCCGCACCCGGTACTGGGCGTGCTCAACCTGTATCAATGGATCGCGTCGGTCGGCTCGCACGAGGCGAGGCATACCGCGCAGATTCGCGAGATCGCGAGCACTCTCGCCGCAACCTGACGCGCCGCGACCGCATGGAAGTCATTCGCACGCCTCGTCTGCTGCTCATTCCGGCGACGATCGGCTCGCTGTACGCCGAGCTCGAGTCGCATGATGCGCTGGCACGTGTGCTCGGGGCCGACGTTCCGGCAAGCTGGCCCCCCGAGCTCTACGACGACGATGCGATTCGATGGACGTTGAACCAGGTGCAGTCACATCCCGAAGATGACGGATGGATCCTGTACTACATCGCGGAGATTCCGGCGTCGCCTGGCGATCGCCCACGACTCGCCGGCACCGGCGGCTACAAAGGCGCGCCCGATGCTGCCGGCATCGTGGAGATCGGCTACGGCGTGATCCCCGAGCGCCGCCGGCTGGGCATCGCGCGAGAGGCTACGGAAGGGTTGCTCGAGCGCGCCTTCGCCGATTCGCGCGTTACGACCGTTATCGCGCACACGCTGCGGGAGCTCGCGCCTTCGATCGCGGTGCTGCGGTCGGCGGGCTTCATCTATGTAGGCGCGGGCTCCGATCTCTCGGAGCCCGACGCCATTCGCTACGAGCTGACGCGTAGCGAGTACGAGCGAACGCGCGGCGCCTAGCGACGAATGCGCATGGCGCGTTCTCGGATCGTGCTGCCCTTCATCGCTTTCGAAGACTTCTTGGCCACGGGCTTCTTCTTCTTGGGCGCCGACTTTTTCTTCGGCCTCACCACCTTCGGCTTCTTGTAGATCCCGCCGATGAACGCTGCATCGGAGGCATCGATGTCGAGACCGCCGACGATGGGCTGTCCGCTCTTCGTGATCGAGCCCGGAATCTGGTAGCACATGATCGAGTGCGGATCCGACTGCGGCGTGCCGAGCAGCGATGATTCCTCGATCGGCGTCAGCACCTGCGCCCGCGTCATCGCCGCGTTCCACCCCTGCGTCGCCTGGAAGAAGGTGATCGCTTTCGCGGGATCGATCAGATTCACGAGCTCACGGCGCATGTGCTCGTGCGGGCAGCCGATGGTGTGTCCCGTCTCATGGCGTACGACGCGATGAAACTCCGACTCCGGGGTGTTCATGGTGAACGAGTCGAGATTCATGGTCGGCTGGCCGGCGGGAATGTGCGTGATGTCGGTGCCGACATATGACCAGTAACCATCGTTCTCCACCCGGGCGATGCGAACGTCCGGGCTCACGGAGCTTTCGACGAATTTGACGTTGGCCGTCTTGCTCCACGCGTTCATGTGCGACAGCAACCGGGTGCGGAGCGCCTTGGGTGGATTGTCGAGAAAGCCAACGGTCAGGTGCACCCCGCCGGTCCCCCAGTACTTGGTAGTCACCACCGCGATCGCCGCGCGGGTTAGCGTGAAGTCGTCGACGACCAAGCCGAGCCGGTCAAGGCGAGGATGATTGACCGGATTGATCGCCGTCGCCGTGTCAGCGGCCCGGATCCACAGATCACGTGGCAAGGACTTGGGGGTACAGGTGAGGAGCTCCGACATGAGTGACTCTCCGGGACGTACGGATGGCATCGTGACACTGCATTTCAACGCCATTTTGTCGACGACGGCGTTCATAAGCAAATTCTCATGAACCGTGTCGCAGCCGCGGATCTCCGGCAACGGGCAAACGGCAGCCGCGCATCTCCGCGGATTCTCGCGGATTGGTCAGTTACAAAGCCAGCCGCAGATTTACGCAGGTGGACGCAGATACAACGACTGCAATTCATCGGGGACTTAAAGAAGCATGTGCGGAGCTGAACTTGACTTCGCGTTGTTCTCGTACAAAAACAACAACACGAGTCAGCGAATGCCCCTGCCGTCTCTGCGTCCACCTGCGTAAATCTGCGGCTGCAATTGCCGTCGCCGTATCCGCGTAGATCCGCGGAAATCCGCGGCTGCTTTTAAGAACGAGACGTATCCGCGGCCCCCCATCAATCGAGATAGATGTATGACCCCCCTCCGCCTCGCATCCATCCTCTTCGCGGCCGCTCTGCCCGCCACCCTCGCCGCGCAGGCCAAGGCCTCCGTGACTCCGAAGGACTTTGGCAAGTGGGAATCGCTCGGAGCCGCGACGATGTCGGCCCGGGGGGAGTGGGTTGCGTATGCAGTCAATCGGGTGAACGAGGAAAACGAATTGCGCATCCGCGGCGGACCGCGCGACACGACGATCGTCGCCGCCTACGGCTCGGCCCCGGCCTTCAGCGTCGATGCCAAGTGGGTCGCCTACGCCGTCGGAGTGTCGCCCGCCGAGCGCGACAAGCTCGAGAAGGACAAGAAGCCCGTGACGCACAACTCCGTCGCGTATCGCAGTCTCGCCACCGGCGAGACGGTCGTGATCAAAGACGTCATCACCTTCCGCTTCAGCACCGACGGGCGCTTCCTCGCCATGCGCCGGTACCCGGCTGAAGGCAAGCACACGGCCGAGCTGCTGGTACAGGACCTGGCGCAGAATACTCGGCTCACCTTCGGCAACGTCGGCGACTACGCCTGGTCGGATGGACGGGCGCTGCTGGCGTTCACGGTCGAGACGGAGGGCAACACTGGCAACGCCTTCGAGCTGTGGGACGGCAGCTCGGGGGTCGTTCGCGTGCTCGATTCCTCGCCGTCGCTCTATCGCGCCATCTCCTGGCGTCCCAAATCGGACGATGTGGCCGCGCTGCGCACCATCGCCGACAAACAGTACAAGGACACGTCGCACGTCGTGCTGGCATGGATGCACGCCGCCTCGCCGGCGCCGGCGCGCCGTGAGCTGGATCCCGCCAAAGGATCCGCCATCGCGACGGACCTGCGCATCGCCGAGCACAAGCGTCCCGAGTGGGCGAAAGATGGCTCGACCATCTTCATCGGACTCCGCCCGCGGGAGCGGGCAGCGCGCGCCGACTCGTCTGCCGATTCATCGAAGACGAAACTCGCCGCGGAGAAAATCTCGGATGTGCAGGTGTGGCACTCGAAGGACGTCCGCATCATGCCGATGCAGAAATCGCAGGAGCAGCAGGACCTGCAGCGGACGCTACTCACTGCCTGGCATCCCACCGACGGCATGGTCGTGCGTATCGGCACCGATCTCCTCGAGATGGCGCGCGTGCTCGAAGGCGCTCGCTTCGCGACCGAGATCGATCGGAAGCCCTATCCGTTCGGTGTGATGTTCGGTCGTCCCTTCCAGGACGTCTATGTCATCGACGTGAAGACCGGCGAGCGCAAGAAAGCGCTGGAGAAAGTCCGCTACTTCTACGGTGGCAGCGCGACCGGCAAATCGCTGCTGTCGTACGACGGCACGAACTATTGGGCGACCGACGTCGTCACCTGCGCGCACACCAATCTCACCGCGAACGTCAAGGCCGACTTCTCCGACCGCGACTTCGATTTTCCGCATGACATGATGCCGCCGAGCGGCGTCGCGGGATGGACCAAGGGCGACGGGGCGGTGCTCGTGTACGACGAATACGATGTCTGGAGTCTCTCGCCGAGCGGATCGGGCGGCCGCAAGCTCACCGATGGCGCGAAGGACAGCATCGAGTATCGATTCGCACGCGTCGCGCGAGATGAAGATGGCATCGACATGTCGAAGGCGATCTACCTGTCGTCAATCGGCAAGCGGTCGAAGAAGAGCGGCTTCACCCGTCTCGTGGCGGGCAAGGGGCCGGAGCAGCTCCTGTTCGACGACGCACGCATCGCGCGCCTCGCCCGAGCCGACAGCGCCGACGTCTTCGCGTACACGCGTGAGAAGTTCGACGAGTCCCCGAACTGGTACATTGGCGGCGGCGACCTGCGGTCGGCCAAACGCGCCTCGGCGACCAACGCCTTTCAGGGCGACTATGCGTGGGGCAAGAGCGAGCTCGTCGGCTTTAGCAGCGCGACCGGCCGCAAGCTACAGGCGGCGCTCTATTACCCCGCCAACTACGATCCGTCGAAGAAGTATCCGATGATCGTGTACACGTACGAGCTGCTGTCGCAGAACCTGCACAACTACGTCACGCCGTCGGAGCGAAACTACTACGACATCGCCGTCTTCACCGCCGACGGATATTTCGTGCTCGAGCCCGACATCGTGTTTCGCGATCGCGATCCGGGCATGTCGGTGCTCGAGGCGGTGGTCCCCGCGGTGCACGCGATCGTGGCGCGCGGGATCGTCGACTCGGCGCGTGTGGGACACGTCGGACATTCGTGGGGCGGCTACGAGGCGGCGTTCCTCCCCACGCGCACGACCATTTTCGCCGCGTCGGTCGCCGGCGCGCCCATTACCGAGTTGATCAGCTTTTCCGGCGCCATGCACTGGACACCCGGGATCGCCGAGTTCGACCATCTGGAGACGGGACAGCCGCGCATGGGCGTGCCGTACTGGGAGGACATGGAGGCGTACATGCGCAACTCACCCGCCGCGAAGGTGAACGATCTCAAGACGCCGATGTTGGTGGAAGTCGGCGATGCGGACGGCACCGTCGATTGGCATCAGGGGCTCGAGTTCTACAACTACGCCCGCCGCGCCGGCCGGAAGGATTTCGTGTTGCTCGTCTATCCCGGCGAGGATCACGGCCTGCGGAAAAAGGAAAACCAGGTCGACTACCACCGGCGGATCCTCCAGTGGTTCGGGCACTATCTCAAAGGCGAGCCGTCGGCCAAATGGATGGATGACGGGATGGAGTGGCTGGACCGGAAGGCCAAGCTCGAGGCGGCGACGAAACCCTGACGGATTGGGACTGGGGTTGGGGGCTAGGGGTTGGGGCGTGGCCGAGTAGATTTCATTCAGTCATGAAGACTCGACCTCACGTTCGCCCCGCCCTGCCCTGAGCGCCGCGCGAAGACCGCAGCGCTCGCGCCGGCGGGGTCCCGCGCGCACACAGCCGCAGACCACCTCGCAGCCGACCAGCCGAGCCGCGTATGGCGACACACGTCAATGGCTGCTTGGCAAGCATGGCCCCGTCTGCGCGTACTGCGAGCGCCGGGTGAGCGAGGGCGCGATCACACTCGACCACGTGACTCCGCGGCGCGGCAAGACCGCCTACGACCGGCGCGACAACCTCGTGCTCGCCTGTCCGGCGTGCAACGCCAAGAAAGCCGACCAGCACATTCTCGCCTTTTTGCTCGCGCGTCCGACGCGGGCAGCGAGCTTGTTACGGTACGGCGATCACCTGAGCACGATGCTCCTCGACCTCGCGCGCGAGATCGCGGGCCCAGAAGCCGCGGCGCGGGCCGCGCGCCTGGCCGATCCGGACTATCCCTACAGCGACTAAGGTCGCGAGAGGCCCCATGTCGAAAAAAATGAAAGCAATGCACCTGCGCATCGCCATCGGTGCGGCGATCCTGCTCGTGGCGGCGGTGATGTGGATCTGGATGACGAGCGCGCCACCGCCGACCCGCTAAGCGATTGGCCGTCTTGATACCGTACTCGGTCAGAACGGAGAGTCGGTCGTGACATGGAGCCTCGGCCAGCCGTTCAGGCGCCTTCGCACGATCGTGACGCTCGACAGCGCGGGCGCCCGCGTGTAGTGTGAGACGTCTACAAAAGCCTCTTCGGAGACGCTCCATGAAACGCATTGCCCTCGCTTTGCTCACCATCGCCGCTCTGTCCGCCAGCGCCCCCGGTCGAGAATCCCTCGCGAACATCGCGCCGCGGAAGACCGTCGCCGTGCTGTACTTCGACAACTACACCGGGCGCGCGGACTACGACCCGCTCGGGAAAGGCATCGCGACGATGATGATCACCGACCTGTCGTCGGTGCAGGAGATCCAGATCGTCGAGCGCGACCGTCTTCAGGACCTGGTGAAGGAGATAGATAACCAGGGCACCAAGTACTTCGATTCGACCACCGCGGTGAAGGTCGGCAAGCTCACCGGCGCGCAGTACGTCGTCGTCGGCGCGGTCGGCGCCGTTCAGCCGCAGATCCGGATCGACACCCGCGTGGTGAAGGTCGAGACGGGAGAGATCGTCAAATCCGCGCAGGTCACCGGAAAGGAAGATCAGTTCTTCGAGCTCGAGCAGAAACTGTCGCAGAAGCTGATCGACGGTCTGGCGCTCGCCCTCTCGCCCGAGGAGCAGCAGTTACTCAAGGAGAAGCAGGAGCAGAACCGCATCAACGATCTGTCGACGATCCTCAGCTTCTCGCAGGCGCTGGCCTATCAGGATCGGGGTGATTACGTCAACGCCGTGCTGAAGATGGAGCCGGTGTTACGAGCGGCGCCCGGCTCGTCAATCGTAAAGCTGACGTACGACGCGATGAAGCTGCGCGCGCAGCAGAAGATGCAGGAAAAGGCGAACGAGAAGATCAAGAGCGGCATCGGCAAGCTGTTCGGCAGACCGTAGCGAATGCGAGTCGTTCGTATCACGGCACTGCTTCTGGCGGGCGCGCTCATCGGCTCGCGTGGCCAGGCGCAAAGCAAATCCCCGGATGACGCGGCGGTTCGCGCGGTAGTCGAGCGCTACCCGCACGGTCTCAAGTTCAACGACGTCGAGAGCTTTCGCGTTGCGTTCTGGCCCGATGCCAAGCTGATGTTCATCAAGCGCGACGGCACACTCGGCCGGCTCACACAGACCGACTGGTACACGGGATTCGAGAAGGTCGCCGGCAAGGAAGAACAGGGCGACCTTCGCATCGACGCGCTCGACATCAGCGGCAATGCCGCCTCGGTGAAGGTGACCGAGGTATATCCGAAGGAGGTCTACATCGACTACCTCAACCTCCTTCGCATCGGCTCCGAATGGCGCATCGTCAACAAGATCTACACGAGCCATCCGCAATAGCGCATGGGAACGCGAGACCCTCGCATCGATGCCTACATCGCCAAGTCGCCCGATTTCGCCAAGCCGATCCTGAAAGAGCTCCGTGAGATCGTGCACACGGCTTGTCCGGCCGTAGAAGAGACGCTGAAGTGGAGCTCGCCATTCTTCATGTACAACGGCGTGCTCTGCAGAATGGCCGCCTTCAAGGAGCACTGCGCGTTTGGTTTCTGGAAGCACGGGCTCGTCATCGCCGAGACCGACGACAACGCCGATGGGGCCGCGGGCGAGTTCGGACGCATCACGAAACTCTCCGATCTGCCGTCGAAGAAAGTGCTCAGCGGCTACATCAAGCAGGCGATGAAGCTCAACGACGACGGGGTGAAGCTGCCCCCGCGCGTGACGAAGGCGAAGAAAGAGCTTGCCGTCCCGGGCGAGCTCACCGCCGCCCTGAAAAAGAACAAGAAGGCCCAGACGGCCTTCGACGCGTTTAGCCCGAGCAAGCAGCGCGAGTACGCCGAATGGATCGCCGACGCCAAGAGCGACGACACGCGCAAGCGTCGTCTCGAGACGGCCATCGAATGGATTTCCGAGGGCAAGTCGCGCCACTGGAAATACCAGAACAGCTAGCGTCACGCCGTGGGCGCGCGCGCTCGAAGAGTTGTTTGACCGAGCGTTGACACAAATCGGGCTGACGAACGCTGCCGCCCATGTATCTTCGCGGTGGCGCTATGAAACAACTCCCGCGCGCATCCGCGCTCCTTTCGCTGCTGCTGTGCTTCGGCTTCACCGCCGGCGCTCAAGGCGTGCCTGGAAAAACCGTCGAGCGCGTCGCGGCGCACGACTCCGGCCAGAGCTACGCCATCTTCCTCCCCAGCAGCTACGCGCCGTCGCGGCGGTGGCCACTCTTGCTGCTGCTGGATCCGCGCGGCCGCGCGTTGGTCCCGCTGTCGCTCTTTCGCGACGCGGCCGAGCGCTACGGATACATCGTACTCAGCTCGTACAATACGGCCAGCGACGTCGCCGACGACCCGAACACGCCGGCCGTGAACGCGATGCTCGACGACGCGCAGCGCGTACTGCAGATCGACACCAACAGGATCTATCTCGCCGGGTTCTCCGGGACATCGAGGATGTCGTGGCTGTTCGGCTACGCGCTGCGCGGTCGCGTCGCCGGCGTGATTGGCGCGAGCGGCGGACCTCCTCCCCCCGCCGGCTTCACGGCGGACACACTGCGGCACATGCCCTTTGCTTTCTTCGGCACGGCGGGGACCGACGATTTCAATCACGATGAGATGCGGGCGCTCGACCGCACCCTCGACTCGCTTGCCGTCGCGCACCAGCTCACCGTCTTCGCCGGCGGGCACCAGTGGATGCCGAAGGCGATCGCGGCCGACGCGCTGCGGTGGATGGAGCTGCAGGCGATGCGCACCGGTCTTCGCGCGCGCGATTCCGTGCTCATCGACGCGGCGTTCACCGATCGCGCGCGCGCGGCCGACGCGCTGGAGAAATCAGGCGATGCCACCAACGCGCTGCGCGCCTGGCGCTCGATCGCGCACGACTTCGCCTCGCTTCACGACGTTCGGCTAGTCGCGCTCAGCGCCGACAGCCTGCGCGCGCTGCCGCCGGTGCTGCGCACCCTCGCGCTGGAGCGCCTGCTCGAGACGAGCGACGCCGCGTACATGCAGCGCGTCATGAAGGGATTGCTGACGCTTCGCGCATCGACCAGACCGGCCTCCGCGGGCGAGGCGCTCGAGCGCGAGCTCGCGCTGGATTCTCTGCGCCGCGTTGCCTCCTCTGGCGACTCGCTCTCGCGCGCAGCCGCGCGCCGCTCGCTCGAGCTCGTCTTCGTCCACACGTCCTTCTACGAGCCGCGCGCGTATCTGGAGCAACAAAACGGGGAGCACGCACTGGCCGCCCTGCGCGTTGCCGAGAAGGCGGAGCCGGGACGTCCAGGCGTCTGCCTCCAACGCGCGCGAGCCCAGGCACTCTTGAGCTCCGAGAAGTCCGTGCTCCAAGCGCTCACCTGCGCGCGCGACGCCCACATTCTCTCGGCCGACGTGCTCCAGGAGCACGTGTTCGACCGGTTTCGAAACAGCGAAGCCTTTCGTGCGCTGATGGATTCGTCGTCGGCGCCTTCACGACCGTAAAAGCAGCAGCTCATCCCCCCCGCAGAATGCTCATCGGATCGACCCGCGTCGCCCGGCGCGCCGGGACGTAGCTGGCGATCAGCGCGACCGCCGTCAGTACGAGCATCACGGCGCCGAACGCGATCGGGTCGGTCGGGCTGATGCCGTACAGTAGTCCTGCCATGAGACGCGTGAGACCGATCGCCGCCAGCGCGCCCACGACGATTCCAACCAGCGCCAGCGTCATCCCTTGGCGTAGCACGAGACCCATCACGTCCTGGTTCTGCGCGCCGAGCGCAACGCGGATGCCAATCTCCTGCCGCCGCTGCGTCACCAGGTACGAGATGACGCTGTAGACGCCGAGCGTCGCCAACAGCAGCGCCGATGCGCCGAAGACACCGACCAACAGTAGCACGAACCGTCTGTCGGCCACCGATCGCCCGATGATCTCCTCGATCGTGCGGAACCTCGGCGGAATATCGGGACGCAGATCGTGCACGATACGCCGGGAGGCGGCGATGAGCGTGGATGGATCGCCGGCGCTCTGCATCACGATGTTGAACGACCCCGCTGGTTTCGGCCGCTGCCGGTAGAACGCGTAGAACGTCGGGAGCGGGTCGGATGCGAGACTGAACTCGCGCACGTCGCCGACCACGCCAATAATCGTGAAGGGATGCATGTCGCCATCCATGTTGCCGAACTGAATGATCTTTCCAATCGGATCATCCTTCGGCCATCTCGTTTTCGCGAGCGATGCGCTGATGACCGCGACGTGCGGCGCGTCCGGTCCGTCGCGGTCATCGAACAAGCGGCCTCTCAGCAACGGAACGCGCATCGCGCGGAAATAGCCGGCGCTGGCAACGCGAAACTCCGCTTGGCCAGTGCGAGCGGTGTCCTTCATGACCAGCATCAAATTCTTCATGTCCAGCGGCTCGTCCACGCGGCTCAGAATGAGAAAAGTGCCGTTGGACGTGCTGGCACCGGTGAGCGGAAACGCGTTCACGCCTCCGATCGCCGTTACGCTTGGCAATGCGCTGAGCCGTGTGATGAGATCATCGAACAGTCGCGCGGCCTTCACGGGTGCGAGCGAATCGCTGTACGTCGGCACCGATATATCGAGCACCACAGCCTGCGTCGACCGGAAACCCGAGTCCAGCTTCATCAGCCCAAGAAAGCTCCGACCGAGCAGCCCCGCGCCGACGAGCAGTACGAGCGTCATGGCGATCTGCGCGATCACGAGACCGCTGCGTACGCGATCGCTGGCCCCACCCCAACCCTGCGTCCTCTGTCCTTGACTCAGGGTTTCGCGAATGTCGCCGTGCGTGGCGCGCCATGCCGTCAGCAGTCCCAGCGCAACGGCGGTCACCATCGACACACCGAACGCGAACAGCAGCATCTGCCAGTCCACGTGAATGTCGTTCATCCGCGGCACGTTGCCGGGTTGCAGCGACACCAGCGCCTTCAAGCCGAGCGTAGTCAGCAACACGCCAAGCACGCCCCCCGCGATCGACAGCACGAGCGATTCGACCAGGAAGGGTTGCGCCAGCCGCCATGCCCGCGCGCCGAGTGCGAGTCGCAGCGCGAGCTCGCTTTGTCGCATCGCCATCCGCGCGACGAGAAGATTGACGACGTTGGCGCACGCGATCAGCAGCAGTACGATCGACGCGGCCAGCAGCGTCACCAGCGCGGGCCTCACCTGTCCCACCAATTGCTCGAGCAGCGGAATCAACTGAACGTCAGTCATCCAGGTGTCGTCGCCGTACTGCTTCTTCAGGCGATTCGCGATCACGCCAGCGTCCTGACGCGCCTGTGTCAGCGTGACGCCGTCCTTCAGCCGCCCGATCACTAGCCAGTTGTGCCCCGTGCGGTACGGATTGCGCTCGTACATCTCTCGCGGCGACCACAGCTCGATGCCGACCGGATAGTCGAGCCTGGCCGGCATCACCCCGACGATCGTGCGTGTTTTCCCGTCCCAGGTGAGCGTCGAGCCGAGTACGTTCGGATTCGCGCCGAGCTGCCTACGCCAGAAGCCTTCGCTCACCAGCACCGCCAGTGCGCCGTTGGGGCGCAGCTCATCGGGCGCGAAGAGGCGGCCGCGGAGCGGCTGCACGCCTATCGCGTCGAAGAACCCGCGCGAGACCGTCGTCGCGCGCACCCGAACCGGCTCCGTCGCGCCGGTCACCGATACGGTCCCACCCGACGACATCTCGGCCAGCGCGGCGAAGCTGCGCGTCTGCGCTTTGAGGTCATCGAAGTTGGGATCGGAGAACTGCGCGGTGCCGCCCGGTCCGATCTGCCACAGCTGTACGATGCGATTCGCGCGCGGGTACGGCAGCGGCTGCAGCAGCACGCCATTGATCACGCTGAAGATGGCCGTCGTCGCGCCGATGCCGATGGCGAGCGTGAGCACCGTCACGAGCACGAAGCCCGGTGTGCGCACGAGCGACCGCGCGACGTAGCGAAGATCTCTGAGGATCGGTTCCATGTG